>NZ_MKAH01000032.1:0-217407 GCF_001764255.1 Campylobacter sp. BCW_4341
TTTGTTCTAACTTTTCTATAAAATAAAGCAACCATTCATGGTAAGCTTTGATATAGGCTGTGATAAAATGCGTTTTATTTTGTATATGAAGTTTTAATACATCAGCAATCATTTTTCCACGATAAGCAAAGGCTCCTCTTAAAACTTCATCCTGTATAAACTCATCTTCATCTAAAGAGTGATTGAAATTTTCTATATTTTGATAAACTTTTTCTAAAAATTCCAAAGGTAAAATAAAATCTTTACTGAGTATATTTTCTAAAATTTGTTTTAAAGCTAAAGCATCATTTAAAAATCTTTTAGCATTATCTTGATCTTTTTGTATTTTTTCTTTGAATTTAACTAGGAGTTTATCACTTCTATTTTTAGTTAAACTTTTTGGAAGTTCAAATTTAGGTTTTTCTTTTGTAAGGAGTTTTTCACAACATTCTTTAAAGGAAAGTTCTTCAGCAAAATTAATTCTTGCTCCACCTTCAGTAGCATTGTAAAATTTAGCCTTTTGATCATTGCAAGCAAAAAGATATTCAAGTTTTATGCGATAATCATTCCAAGTTATATGAGTTAAAACTTCACCTTTACCTGCATAGGCGGGGACTTTAAGTTTGTCTATATTTTCTTCACCGCTAAATTTCTCCCCAAAATCAAAACCTTTTGAGTGTGAATTTCCTTCTTCATCAAAGGCCAAATCTTGCCCTATCATAATAATATTTTTAAATCCTAAAGCCAAAGCTAAGGTATAAGAAAAATGACTTACATGAGTACCTGTATCAACATAACCAAAGTCATTAAGATTGAAGCGTTGGTATAAAGGATCATCTCTTAAAATCACACTTTTATTATCTAGTACACGAACCAAACTAGGATGAGTGGCGCATGAAAGCATATTTAAAGAAGTTTTATTTTCTTTATTTTGAAAAAATTTTATTGCCCAATCACTATAGTCTAAATTGGTAACATAATCAGGTATTATGCCTTCTTTTTCAAGCATACTTAAAGCCCCATCAGCACAAAAAATCACTGCTTTTTCTTGATAAGCTTTAAGTAAAGAAAGTTGTTTAGCTAAACTAGGTCCTGCAGAAACTACTATAGCATTTTCGAATTTGTTTTTTCTTTCACTTAAAATTCTTTGAAAAGGAATGCTTTCAAGCATAGAAGGGATGTTTTGTAAAAGATGAGAATAACACTCAAAACCGATGCATAAACTAGAATTTAAATTTCTTATCACAACTTTTATATTTTTCTCGCAAAGCTCATCTGCTTTATGCCAGATATCCTCATAAAACTTTTTATAATAAACATTATTCACAAACATTTCATACAAACTTAAGTACTCAAACATATCTTTCATATCAAAAAGTATAAGCAGTTGAATATCTACTCTTTCTTCTTCGATATCCACAAGATAAATTTTTCCACTACAAAGCTCTTCACTCAAATCCAGTGTACTTAAAGCCAGGATAAAAAGTTCTATTTCACTTTCAAATACAAAAAGATGTTTATAGTGTTTAGCTAAATTTTTAATAAGCAAAGCATTGCCTATACCATAAATACATATAAAAGGATATCTAGGAGTTTTTTCTAAAATACTTTGATAGAAAAAATTTATTTCTTCTTCTAAGTTTTCATACATAAAAACATTATGAGTTTTATCATAGATATTCAAATTTTCATCTATATTAAATCGAGAACAAGTTTTATTTTGTATGAAATTTAAAAGTTTATTTCCTAAGGGTTCATTTACCCCACTTAATAAAGCTTGTATGTTTTTTTCTAGTATGGTCATTAGCTTTCCTTAAATTTTATCTATTTTGAGTGATATTTTGTCATCTTTTTCGCTAAATTGATACAACAAATCCTCACAAGGATAAGAGATACATTTTTCTTTACAATCTTTTTTTGAATTTTGTTTTATTTTTTCTAGCATTAAAGGAAGTTCTTTTTTAATCAAAAGTTTTACTGGAATTCCCATGCCATGATTTAAGTTTTTAATAAATTTTCCATCAACTTGAGATTCTTTAGTAATAGAATGCAAAGTTGCATCAAAACCAAGTTTCTCAAGCTCTTCATAAAGCATAGTTTTTTCTTTTAAAGAAACATACTCATCATATAATGAATGATAACTTATAAAGCAAGTTTTTAAACATTTTGATTGTTCTAAAAGATGATCTTCCTCTAAAAGATTTCGAATTTTTCTTCTTGCGGGAGAAAAAAAATGAGGTGATGAAGAATTACTTGTCCAAAAAGTTTTTGTCGAACAATGTGTTTTAATATGATGAAAAAAATCAAAAGTAGCAAATTCGCTATACTGCATAAAATCTATTTCCTTTCCAAAACCGACAACTCTCCATAAAAAGTTAGCATATGCAGAATTATCCAACACTCCATCTATTAGCCAAGGTGCAATTTTAGCTGCCAAATGTGCTAAATATCCCCCGTGAGAACTACCTATCATAATAACGGGTATACCCCCCCCCATAGTGTCAAAAGGAGCATGTTTTTTAAGATAAAGTGCAACATTTAAAAGATCTTGAGCTTGCATGATCCCAAAATTTTGATATTCATTTTTTGCTGGTTGCAAACTTACATGTAAATTTAAAAAATAATTTGGTGTAAAATTACCTTTTTGCTTGCCTTCTATTATTTGATTATTTACAAAGTGAAAAATCTCACTCATTTGTTTATAGTCTTGAATTTTATCAATATCATAAGGAAGCTTGATATCCACAGCTTCACAACTTGCTTTTAAAATAAGCTTGTCTATATCATCTAAATAAAAAGTTGATCCAGTTTGAGGACGATTGCCAATACAATGATAATTTACTCCAACTACAGCAGTATTAAATTGTCTTACCATATAATCACCAACATATTGGATCGATGATATATCATCACCCATACCTTGCACCACAAACACCAAAGCTTTGGGTGTTTTTTCATCATCATACCAAAGCTTAAATTCAAGCTTTGATTCTCTTTTTATACCAAGCTCTACATCATCACAAGAATCAATCTCATAAGTTTTACTCACTATCATTACATTCCCCCTATTAAAAGATAAGTTTTACTCGCTAGGTTTTTAAAATTTTCATTCTTGCTTAAGATCACACAAGCTTTATTGCTTGAAGAGCTTGTAAAGTCTATATTTTCTAAATCTTCATGGCTTTGATTGGCTGCGTTGATGATAGCATTTTTACTTGCTTCATTGCTTGAAATTCCCATGAGCATAAAATCAGCTTTATTTATAAAAACAAGTTTTAAGCATTCTTTATCATCGCCTACGCGAAAATTTACTTCTTTTGTGCCGTTAAAATTGCCAAGATCAGCATTTTCAACCCCGCTTACATTACTCATCGTTTTTATAGAGCTTAAATGATCATTTTTTAAAGTATAAATGCTTATATCATTGATCAAAGTTTTAAGGTTGTTTAAAGACTTGCTAACTTCAGCTTCATCCTTGCTTGAACTCATTTTTGGTAAAGCAATAGCAGCTAAAATTCCCAAAATAACGATCACAAAAACAAGTTCTAATATAGTAAAAGCTTTTCTCATCTATATCCTTGAAAAATTTTTATTTTTAGGGCTTAAAATATCTTCTTCTATGGTTACAAATTCCTTTTTTTCATAAGCATCAACCGCAGCTCTTGCTATCATCAACGCATTATCAGAACAGAATTTTAAAGGAGCTAGTTTTAAATTTGCATTATATTTTTGACATAAATTTTGCAAACGCGAACGCAAATTAAGGTTTGCACTAGCTCCACCTACAACGCCAAAATTTTTAAATTTATAAAGATTAAAAATTTTTTCTAATTTATCCATGATATGATCACAAGCTGTATTTTCAAAGGCATAAGCTATTTCAGCTTTTATATCATCGCTTAAATTTTCATGCTTTAAAATTTCCAAACGCACTGCATTTTTAAGTCCTGAAAAACTGAAAGCAAGTTCTTTAGAATGCTTTAAAGGTATGTTAAAAGAGATATTTTTAAGTTTGGCATTTTTTGCTAAATTTTCTATGATGACCCCACCAGGATAACCTAAATTCATCATTTTAGCTACTTTATCAAAACTTTCTCCAAAACTATCATCATTTGTGCTTGCTAAAAGCTCTAAGCTTGCATCATCTTTAAGATAAATCACCATAGTATGCCCACCACTAACAAGCAAAATTCCCATATCTAAAGAAATTTTTTCTTCCAAAAAAAGACTATAAATATGACCTTTAAGATGATTTATAGGGATTAAAGGCAAATTTAGGGCACTTGCTAAAGTTTTTGCCATAGAAATTCCACTGAGCAAAGAAACACTAAGTCCAGGTTCATTTGTCACAGCTATGGCGCAAAGATTTTTAAAATACTCTTTGCATTGCTTAAGTATCTTTGGTAAAGCTTCGCTATGAAGTCTTGCAGCAAGTTCAGGTACCACTCCCCCATAGATACTATGATCTAATTCTTGGGAAATTTTTTTATGAAATTTACACTCTAAGGTATTTTTATCAATGATAGCTATAGAACTATCATCGCAAGAACTTTCTATAGCTAGGATAAGATTTTTCATTCAAATTCCACTAAAATAGAACCTAAGAATTTATCTTTTGATCTTGCCATTTTAAGAGTGTTTAAGTCCAAATTTTTAGCATTTTTGATCAACTTGCTATTGGTATTTGCCTCTAAAAGTTGTTGCAAATTCACCCCTCTTAACTCATAAAATTCCACTCTATAAATTTTACCTGCCATATCCAAAGAGTATTGTGTTTGCATATTTTTTTTATGAACTAAAATATCACTTTCATCTTTTCCATGATCAAAGCCTATGATATTTACGCGCACATTAGCTATCTTTGGAATAAGAAAATTCTCTTTTACTTTTACCTTGGTTCCAAAAGGAACGGTGGTTTCATTGCCATCAACTTGAAAAGTTACTTCATTAAAAGCATCGCTAAATTCTAAATACTCAGGATATAATCTTGTTTGAAAACGATTGCCATACTGGATATAAAAAGAATTTCCTTCTGCGATAACAGCGGTAAGTTCATTACTTGTATTATAATTTAACTCTTTATTTACCGGAAAAGGCACATAGTTGATAACCTTTCTTGGATTTTTTAAAGAAAGTAAAATTCTATCATCAAAAAGTTTCACTTCAAGCTCTTTATTTATGGCTTTATCAACCCCTTGTGGGGTAAGTTCAAAATCTCTGCTAAATTCAATTCCTGCGGTTTTTAGATAATTTTCAATTGCCAAAAGATGATAATAAGCTCTTAAATTTACAGGCAGATTTTTACTCGCTTCATTTGCAAAAGCAGCTTTGTGATTTGAAATCACAAAATAAGTTAAAGCTTTAAGCATTTCCGTATCACCAAGCTCTTGGGTTTTGGTGTTTTTAAGATGATAAGCATGCTTTGGATCAGCAAGTGAAGAATTGACACTATTTACGGTTTGAGTAGCGATATTTTCAAGATCAGGGTATTTGCTTGCATTGATTTCGCTTGTGTCAATCACACTTGAATTTCCCCAACGCTTAGGATTTTGCATCGCATCAATATAAGTAGGTTTATAAAAACCCCAACCATCGTGAAGATTGATCACCATACTAACTTCAGGAAGTAAAATAAGCTCTTTAATGCGTTGAACTCTTTTATAATCAGGATCTTTTGGGCTAATACTTGCAAATTTACGGTTTAAATCCCCATTATTCCCACGCGAACGCTTGATAATGCTATCAAAAGCTAAATTTGGAGCCACTATAATCTTACCCTTAGTGATATTATAATCACTCAAAAGCAAACTTGCCGCATGAAATCCACCAGGCTCATCGCCTTGAATTCCACCAAAGATCAAAACCGTATTATTGTCATCTAGGCTTTTACCATTTTCTCCTACGCTAAAGTCTAGCTCTAAAGCAAAAATACTTGTTATAAGAAATAAAATTGTTAAAAAAAATTTCATTTTAACTCCTTAAATACTCTCTTGTTTTAAAATCATACTCAAAAACTTCTTCTATGCTTGAAATTTTAGGTACTCCAAAGTGATCAAGAGCTTTAAAAATGTATTTAGCAATGTCTAAAAATCTACTTTTATTTTCTAAAAAATTATAAACACCAACTTCATTAGCAGCATTGATAATAACACCTAAATTTGGCTCTTTTAAAAATGTATTTTTAAGCTTAAAAATAGGATATTTTTTTGTGCTAATTTTATGAAATTTTAAAGCGGGCATTTTGCTAAAATCAACAGCCTCTAAAATAGGTGTATCTTGTTTTTCAAATATAGCATCTGAAATAGCTAGTTTCATATCTGCTTTTGAAAAATACGCCGTGCTAGCTCCATTTTTAAATTCACACATTGCATGCACTAAAGATCTTGGTTCTATTAAAGCATCAATTTCTTTAAAATCATATAAATGATAAGCCTCTATAATCTCAAAAAGCTTATTTGCCATAGTCGCACTATCTATAGTGATCTTTGCTCCCATGTTCCAATTAGGATGTTTTAAAGCATCTTTGACACTAACTTGATTTAAATCTTTGATTTTGTACTTATAAAAAGCTCCACCACTTGCTGTGATATAAAGTTTTGCTATATTTTTTTTACCTTCGAGTAAAAATTTTAAAGCCGCATGCTCACTATCAACGGGTAAAAATTTAGCCCCTTTTAAAAAACTCCCCGCCACCACAAGACTTTCTTTGTTAGCTAAAGCTATGTTTTTGCCAAGTTCTTTAGCCTTTAAAGTGCTTTTAAGTCCTGCAAAACCTACAATAGCATTGAGCAAAAGTTTGTCTTGGCATTCTGTTAAAATTCGCTCTAAACCTTCTTGCCCTATAAAAACTCTATCGTGTTTAACTAAATGCTTATTTTTTGAATCTTTTATGGCAACAAATTTAGGCTTAAACCTTGCGATTTGTTCATTTAAAAGAGCGATGTTATCTCCACAAGCTAAAGCAGAAATACGAATGTTTTTTAAAGCAGCAAGTTTAAGAGCATTTACTCCTATACTACCCGTACTTCCAAAAAGTATCATAAAAGAGCAACCATCACAAAAGCAGCAATGATCACCGCATCGATCCTATCAAGCACACCCCCATGACCAGGGATAAGATCTCCACTATCTTTTACACCTGCTTCTCTTTTAAAATAACTCTCAAGCAAATCTCCAATTACTGCAAAAATCGCTACAAAAAACGAACAAAGCAAAGAAAGCCAAAAACTATAAACAAAAACTCCCAAAATAGTTCCAATAACACTCGCACAAATCAAGCCACCTATAACACCTTCTAAGGTTTTGTTTGGACTTGTTGGAGAAAAAGGAGTTTTACCCATAAGTTTTCCGATAAAATACGCCCCACTATCACAAGCTGCAACGATAATGATAAGCCAAAAAAGCGCAAACATACCCTGATCTAAATACACTTGCCAAAGTGCTAAAATAGGCAAACTAGGATACATATAAATAAGAGCTGGTTTTAAGGAAGCCTTTTTATAAACCAAATATCCAACAACTAATAACAAAGCTAAAATCCCAAAAAGTAAAGCTTTATGCGATAAACTTCCCAAAATAAAAGCTATAACCAAAGGGATAATAGAAATATTTTCTAAAGCAAAAAGTTTTTTTGCTTCACTAAAAGATAAATACAATAAAACCGCAAAAACGATAAAATTGATAAAAAATTGATCAATCAACGCGATAATAATAATAGCCCCTATCATCACAAGAGCTGAAATAATTCTAGTTGTATTAAACATATTTTTCCTTATATACTAATATCTAAGCGATGAATGCTTTGTGCGTCTTTAAAATTTGGATCTTTAGACTCATCTTCTTCATTTTTCTCATCATCGCTGGTTTTAGCTTCTTGATTGTGTTTTTTCTTTTTTTCTTCTTGTTCGGCTTTTTCTTTGATCTCTTCTTTGATTTCATGAGTCTCATTGACTTTTTCAAGCTTGTTTAAAGTTTTTTCTTTTTCATTAAATTCAGCCATATTTAGCGTAGCTGCAAAACCTTCTTTTGCAAGCTCATTGCTTGCTTGTGTAGCTGGATAAGCCATATTTTGATTTATATAATTGACATTTCCTAATGGGCTAACTGGCATTTTAATCCTTCGTGATATTAATACTTTTAAAATTTGTATAATTTACAAACGCCTTTTGCTGAACCTTAACAAAATTTTTTAAGGTATAATCGACCCAATACGAACCTTTCTTTAACTTAGAAAAGCTTACACAAAGCCTTGCAGCAAATTCTATCACATCAAGGCTGATTTTTTGCTTGTTTGATACAATCAAAGTATGTGCACTAGGAATATCCCTTACATGAAGCCACAAATCATCTTTTTTAGCATTTTTAAGTAAAAATTCATTGCCTTTTTCATTTTTACCCACGCAAATTTTAAACTCATTAAAATAAAAATTTGCCACAAGATCTTCTTGTTTATGATCTTGATTTTTTTTGCTATTTTTTTTAGGTAGTAAAATTTCAAGCTCTATCTCACTCTTAGCTTGAAGCAATAATTCTTTTAAACTCAAGGTAAAATCTAACTTTTCTTTTAAATTTTGCCTTTGTATGTTTAAATTTTTAGCTTTTTGTTCTAATTTTTTGGCATTTTTATAGTATAAATTAGCACTTTGCTTAGGACTAAATTCAAGCTTAAATTCAAGCTCTTTGCCTTCAAAATCATCAAGCTTAAATTCCCTTTCATAATCTTTTAAAACACTCAAATTTGCAAACAATACATCAGCCCTTTTTCTGTATTCTAAAGCTTTTAAGAGTAAAGAATTTTCTTCATCTAAACTAGAAAAAAGTTCTTGTAAATTTTGTATTTTTTTATCCACTTGTGCAAGTTTTAAATTTTTTATTTGTTTGATTTTACTCTCATAAATGCTTGTAAATTTGCGAGAAAAATAATCTGCAAAGTCTTTAATTTCCTCAAAATTTTCATCCATTTTATAAGGCTTTAAAGACTCTAAAATCACATTAGGTTTTACTACACGATAACTTTTATCAATATGCCTTAAAGCCTCTATGATCAAATCTTTTTCATCTGTAAGAATAACATTGGTATTTTTACCCGTAAATTCAAAATAAATTTTGCTCTCATAGCTTTTATAAGCCTTATTAGCTTTTACACTAAAACATAAAATACGATTGCCTTCAAGGACTTTAACTTCCTTTATAAAAGCATTGCTAAAATACTTTTTAAGCATAAAATCAAAAGGTGCATTATAGTTTTTTGCATTAAATTTAGCTGTATAAATCGCACTCATTGCACGAGTGAGATCAAAAATAAATCTTTCTCTGTCAAAGCTTAATTCCAAAATATTGTCATTGATACGCTTGATAAAATCGATTTTTTTAAACTGAGAAAAAAAAGTTTGCAATTGTAAAAGTTCTGTGTATTTCATAAAAGAAATTATAAAATATTTTAGCGAATTTGTGGTAGAATTAAACTAAAAAAGGAAATTTGTGCAGCTTAATGAGCTAAATTGCGTGATTTTATGTGGTGGTAAATCTAGTCGTATGGGACAAGATAAAAGCAAATTGATTCTTAAAAATCAAAATTTAACTCAATTTCAAGTAAATAAATTTTCTAAAATTTTTAAAAATGTCTATGTGAGTGCAAAAGAAGACAAATTTGAAAACCATTTTAGCTTGATAAAAGATTCTTTAGAATTTGAAGTTTACTCTCCTATGCTTGCGCTTTACTCTATACTTTCAAATTTTAAAAATGAATTTGTTTTTGTTTTAAGTGTAGATAGTCCTAAAGTAGGTGAAAATGAGCTTTTAAAAATGCTTCCTTTTTTAGAGCAAAACTATAAAATAATCATAGCCAAAACTCCTTTACATAAACATCCCTTGTGTGGCTTTTATCACAGCTCTTTAGCTCAAACTTGTAAAAATTTCTTAGAAAAAAATGAACAAAAAATAGGACTTTTATTTTCTGAGATTAAAACCAAATTTGTAGAATTTGAAGATGAAGATGCTTTTTTAAATCTTAATTTTTATGAAGAATATGAAAAATTTAAAAGTGAGTTAAAATGAGAAAAATTGCTTTATTTTTAAGCTTATGTGTTTTTATATGGGCTAGTGATTTACAACAAGCTTTAGAGTATGAAAAACAAGGCGATTATAAAAAAGCTATGGAAATTTACAAAAAACTCGCTTTAAAAAATTCATCTGTTTTAATCCCTCAAGAACAAAATAAAACTAAACAAACTACTCAAAATGAAAAATCTATTATTGCAGCCAAAGAAGAAAGACAAGATTTTGCTCGTCTTGCCTTGGCAAATTATCTTGAAGAAGATGAATACTTTAACCCTCTTGGCATTAGTGCTTATAAAATGAATTATTTTCTACCTTTGGCTTATAGTTTTAACTCTCTAGAAGAAAATCACAATAAAAGTGAAGCTAAATTTCAACTTAGCATTAAAAAAAGGCTTTTTGAAAATTTGCTAGGATTGGATGAAAAATATTATATAGCCTATACTCAAACTTCTTGGTGGCAAATTTATGAACATTCTTCTCCTTTTAGAGAAACCAACTATCAGCCAGAATTTTTTATAGATTTTCCTTTGTATCTTAAAGATTATGAATTTTTTAACAACCTACGCGTAGGTATATTGCATGAAAGCAATGGTAAGGGAGATGAGAATTTGCAATCTCGCTCATGGAATAGAATTTATGTATCTACAACTATTTTATATAATAAATTTTTATTTGTCCCACGCCTTTGGTATAGAATTCCTGAAAGCAAAAAAGATGATGATAATCCTGCCATCTTGCATTATATGGGAAATTTTGATGTGAATTTAGCGTATTTAGGCGATGATTATTTTATCAATCTTATGCTAAGAAACAATCTTAAATTCCGCAATAACAAAGGCGCTATACAAGTTGATCTAGGATATGATATTTTTAATAACGGAATTTATTGGTATTTACAATACTTTAATGGCTATGGAGAAAGCCTTATAGACTATAACAAACACTTGCAAAGACTTTCCACTGGATTTTTGATTTCTTACTAAAATATCCTTTGTTGTTTTATCATTTCTTAAAACAAATTTCATTACAATTTCATTTTTGATAATTATTATTACTATAAGGAAAGATTTGTTTTTTAAGCATATATTGAGTTTAAAAGTGCTTATAGCTTTACTTTTATTCTTTGGAATAATAAGTTTATTTATAGGAGTTATCAGTATCAATGTAAAAGATATTCTTAATCTTGACTCCACTCAACTAGAAATCATAACTCTCACAAGAATTCCTAGACTTATAGCGATTTTACTCACGGGAATGAGTCTTAGTATATGCGGACTTATCATGCAACAACTCACGCAAAATAAATTCGTTTCCCCAACTACAGCAGGAACTATGGATTGTGCTAAATTTGGCATACTTGTTTCTTTAATATTTTTTGCTGGAGCGTCTTTTTTCACTCAAGCTATCATTGCATCTGTATTTGCGCTTTTGGGTTCTTTTATATTTATCCAAATTTTAAGAAAAATCAAACTCAAAGATGTGATTTTTGTACCTTTGATAGGCTTGATGTTTGGAGGCATTATTAGTGCTATAACCACTTTTTTTGCCTATGCTTTAAATTATATACAAAATATCCAAGGCTGGTTACAAGGCAGTATGGCAAATGTTATGCAGGGAAATTATGAATTGCTCTACATTTCTTTACCACTTTTTATACTTGCTTATTTTTTAGCTCATAAAATCACCATAGTTGGCATGGGCGAAGATATAGCTTTAAATCTTGGAATTTCTTATAATGGTATATTATTTTTAGGCTTGATGATTGTAAGCATTATCACTAGTTTAGTGATTGTAAGCGTTGGGATTATCCCTTTTTTAGGGCTAATTATCCCAAATTTAGTAGCTCTTTATCTAGGTGATAATCTTAGAAAAAATCTCATCTATATAGCACTTTGTGGAGCTTTGTTTTTACTTGTTTGCGATATCATTTCAAGACTTGTCATCTTTCCTTTTGAAATGCCTTTAAGTATCACTACAGGTGTTTTAGGATCTTTAATCTTTATCTTTCTTTTGCTAAAAAGGAAAGTTTATGCGTAAAAAAATGCTGATTTTAAGCTTTTTAACACTTGGTATGATAGGGATTTTTATACTTGTGGGTTTAAATGGCTTTGATGAGTATGCCTTAAAAAGTCGTTTTTTACAAATTGCAGCTATTATCATAGTAGCTATTTGTATCGCTGTTTCAACAGTGGTTTTTCAAACTTTATGCAATAACAAAATTCTAACCCCTGCCATCATAGGATTGGATTCTTTATATATGTTACTTCAAAGTGCTCTTATCTTTTCTTTTGGTGCAGCTAATTTAAGTGTTTATAAAAACGATATCAATTTTTTAATCACTCTGGTTTGTATGGTGGTTTTTTCACTAGGACTTTATAAAATTTTATTTAGTAGCGATAGAAGTATTTATCTTATAATGCTTTTAGGCTTAGTTTTTGGAACACTTTTTAGCACTTTAAGCTCTTTTTTTGAAGTATTAATCGACCCTGATGAATTCATGGTAATACAAGGAAGAATGTTTGCTAGTTTTGATAATATTGCTTTTGATGTTTTAATTCTTGCTTATATCATTAGCTTTTTAAGTTTTATATGGATTTTTCGCTATATGAAATTTTTAGATCCTTTAAATTTAGGCAAAGATTTAGCGATAAATTTAGGGATAAATTATCAAAAAATTTCAAAACAATTGATGATTATCATAGCTATTTTAACTTCTATTAGCACCGCACTTGTAGGTCCTATAACCTTTTTGGGGCTTTTGGTGGTAAATATCACTTATGAGCTATTTAAAACTGCAAAGCATAGTATTTTACTAAGTGCTTGCATACTCATTAGCATTTTAGCTTTGCTTGGAGGGGTGTTTTTTGTCTCTAGAGTTTTTGATTATAATGCCACTATAAGCGTGGTTATTAATTTCTTAGGTGGGATATATTTTATCTATCTTGTATTAAAGGGTAATAAATTATGATTAAACTAAAAAATATCACCAAATTTTATGATAATAAAGCCATTATTTCAAATCTTAGCCTTGATTTTCATAAAGGCAAAATCACTTCTATAATAGGAGCCAATGGCGCTGGAAAATCCACTCTTTTAGCTCTAGCGAGTCGTTTGATAAAACCTAGTAGTGGAGAAATTTATATTGATGGAGTAAATTTAAAAGACTATAAAGAGCAAATCTTAGCACAAAAAATTTCCATTCTCAAACAACAAAACAATATCAATTTAAGATTAAAAGTTGAAGAATTAGTCGCTTTTGGGCGTTTTCCGCATTCTCAAGGAAGACTTAATGCAAACGATAAAATCAAAATCAATGAAGCTTTAGAATATATGGGACTTAGCAACTTAAGAAATGAATTTTTAGATACATTAAGTGGCGGACAAAAACAAAGAGCTTTTATAGCCATGATCATCGCTCAAGATACTGAATTTATAATGTTTGATGAACCTTTAAACAATCTTGATATGAAGCATAGTGTACAAATCATGCAACTAATGAAAAATTTAGTCAAAGACTTTAACAAAAGTATAGCTGTTGTATTACATGATATTAATTTTGCTTCGATTTATTCTGATGAAATCATAGCCTTAAAAGATGGGAAGCTTTTAAAACAAGGTTCAAAAGATGAAATCATCAATCAAGAAAATTTAAAACAAATTTATGATATGGATATACCCGTAAGTCAAATTGATGGTAAGAAAATTTGTATTTATTTTTAAAAAGGAGAAAATATGAAAAAATCTTTAGTTTTTGCATTTTTTGCATTTTTTTTAAGTCTAATCTTAACAGCTTGTAATTCAAACTCAAACGAAAACAACGCAAGTTCTACAACAAAAACCAACACTGCTACAGTGAAAGTTTTGCCTATTAGCATGAGTGATGAGGGTGATAGTTTTTTAGTGAAGGATAGCCTAGGAGAAAATAAAATCCCTAAAAATCCTTCTAAGGTAGTGATCTTAGATCTTGGAATTTTAGATACTTTTGATGCTTTAAAATTAAACGATAAAGTCGCAGGCGTTCCTGCTAAAAATTTACCAAAATACCTACAACAATTTAAAAACAAACCTAGTGTAGGCGGAGTGCAACAAGTTGATTTTGAAGCCATTAATGCTTTAAAACCTGATCTTATCATTATTTCTGGACGCCAAAGTAAATTTTATGATAAGTTAAAAGAAATAGCTCCAACTTTATTTGTAGGTCTTGATAATGCAAATTTTTTAAGCTCTTTTGAAAATAATGTTTTAAGCGTTGCAAAACTTTATGGTTTAGAAAAAGAAGCTTTGGAAAAAATTTCAGATATTAAAAATGAAATTGAAAAAGCCAAAAGCATAGTTAATGAAGATAAAAAAGCTCTTATCGTTCTTACAAATTCTAACAAAATTTCAGCCTTTGGCCCTCAATCTCGCTTTGGGATTATTCACGATGTTTTAGGGATTAACGCAGTAGATGAGAATATAAAAGTAGGCACACACGGCAAAAGTATCAATTCTGAATTTATACTAGAAAAAAATCCTGATTATATTTTTGTTGTTGATAGAAATATCATTGTAGGCAACAAAGAACGCGCTCAAGGCATACTCGATAATGCGCTTGTTGCTAAAACCAAAGCAGCACAAAACAAAAAAATCATCTATCTTGATCCAGAATACTGGTATTTAGCAAGTGGAAATGGACTAGAGTCTTTAAAAACTATGATTTTAGAAATCAAAAACGCTGTAAAATAATACAATCTCGCAAGAGCTAGTCTCTTGCTTTAATACTTAATAAAATACTTGGAATTTTCAAGAAAGTTTTAGTGGCGGACAGAGAGGGATTTGAACCCTCGAGACCCGTTAAGATCTGCACCCTTAGCAGGGGTGTGGTTTCAGCCACTCACCCATCTGTCCAATAAAGTAAAGTATGATTATACAAAAAAATAAATAATACCTAGCTTAAAAAGCTAGGAAAAATCAAAGGCTAAGATAAGCCAAAAGCAAAGTTACAACAACCCCTACTCCAAGAACTGCAAATTGTTTACTTCTATCTTTTTTATTTGCAAACAAAGTAATCATAAGCCCTGAAATATAAAGCATAAATAAAGTAATACCAAAGCCTACGCTAAGCACAGAAAAATACCAAGCACCCTTATCTTTATGAAGCATAATCATATCTCCAAGTAAAGATCTTGTTTTTAAGGTAATGTTGTATTCATTAGTAGAATTTTGAGTTATATTAGCACTATAATGAGTTCCGCCTATTGTTATGCCTTTATCTTTACTTTTAATGATATCTGTATTAGATGGCACTTTTAAACCATTTGTTTTTAAGTACTCTATTAAGGCTTCTCTTTCTTTACCACTTTCTATAACTTTTGACAATTGATACTGCTCAACTTTCAAACCCACATCTTGATTAATACCAAAAATATACGCTATACCTGTTAAAGCAAAAAGCAAGGCGCAAGGCAAGAAGAACAAACTAAGATAGATATGAACCTGTCTAAACAATTTATTTTTATTGATCATTTTAAATCCTTTTTGATTATCAAAATTTGTGATATTTTGACAAAACAAAGTGAAGTAAAAGTGAACTTCAAATAAAAAGTTTATATTTTTTAAAACAAATAAAAGAAAAAGCCCTATGATTTATAGGGCTTAAGAATTATTTTTTATCAATCACTTGATAATTATAAGGAACAAGCTCTTTATCATGCTCTAAAAGTTCTTTTGGAGGATTACCATTAACATCTTTTTCATCTGCATAGTAACGCTCTCCAGCTTTATGGCCATTAACATCTACTTTATAGTAAAGCTCTCCTGGATTAAATTTTTGAATATCTTCAAAACCTAAATTTGAAGTTTTAAAATCTTTAATTCCGTTTGCTGTCGCAATTTCTACAAGTTTAGTTTGTCCCATTCTTGCCATATCAACAGCTTGCAATAACATTCTTGAAGCTTCGCGAGGATTATGGAAACCAGTTGAGTTTTCAGCATTAACAAAATCCGCTCTCATTTGGGCTTTACGATGAAGTTCTAAAACTTCTTTTAGTTCTTCGCTAATTTTTTTCGCATCAGCTTTTCCATCGCTTTGGAATTTTTCCATATTGCCTAATTCATCGCGTAGTTTTTTAGTATCCATAATCAAACTAACAATTGCGTACTCTGCAGTTCTTTGATCATGTGCAACGCTATTTTGTATGTCAAGTACTTGAGCTTTTAAATAATCTTCGCTTTGTTTATGACAAGACTTACAAGCAGAGTTAATATCTCTTAAAGGAGAAGTGATATTGTGTTGAGTAACCTTTTTAGCCCCTTCTCTAACATAAGGCATATGACAATCCACGCAACTTACTCCATTTGCAGCATGCACACCGCCACTATAAAGTTCACTTTCTGGGTGTTGAATTTTAATAATTTGTGCCCCTGTTAATTTATGAGTAAAATCAGCTCCAAATACTCCACGAATTTTATCATAATAATCATCTAGCATTTCAATTCTAAATGGTTGTCCTTTTTTCCACTCACTCCAAGGAAAAGTTAAAACTATACCATCGGTTTCAATCTCTTTAGCTTTATTTCCATCTCTCCAAAATTCATACTCATCATAATTTTTCTGAGTTCCATTCCACCATTTTTTAGAACTATCATCTACAATAGTTTCACCCATTACTTTTACTTTTTCCCCTGTTGGTTTAAAATAGTATTCAACATGGCATTGAGAGCAAACTAAAGTTCTCATTTCTTCCCTTGTAGCTTTTACGCCTTGTACCGGATCTTTTTCATATCCCCTAGAAACTAAAGCATTAATAGCTGCTGGACGAGTAAGTCTTAAACTCATATCATTTGGATTGTGACAATCTGCACAAGTTACGCCCATTCTTTTACCACCATGTGGGCCTGCATGTTCAGGTGAATTTTCTACTATACCATCAACAGCTGGGATATTTTTAATCATAGTCCAATAATTTGTAGAATTAAAAGCAGTAAAATCCCCTTTAGCAACATTTTTTATAAGCCATGGAGTCCATCCACTATGACAATTCATACAAGCTGCAGGTTGACCTTTAAAAGCAGCAAGTCCATGGGCATTAAGAAAATCTTTGTTGTTTCTTGCTGTTTTCATTTGATCTACTTGAACCCAAAAATGCCCTCTTTCTTCATTGAAATCAAGGCTAAAAGGATATCCTGCCCAAAGTATGGTTAATTGAGGAAAGCGAATCAATTTTGAATAAGCTAAATTACCACCAAACTCAGTAGCCTTAGGCTCTTCTTTTTCAACTGTTAAATACATTTTTAGTTGCTCTGGGAAAACCTTACCCCATTTTTCAAAATTTGGATCATCATCGCTAAGCAAAGAAAAATCAGCATTTGCTGCAATAGCATTTTTATTTGCTTCATCTTCTTTTTTTTGATTGATATCATTATTTAGCCATAAAACTCCCGCTATAAGTAAAACCAAAACAACAATACCCAAGCGTAAAATATTTTTTTTCATTCATCTTCTCCTTATTAAATTCCGTGTTTATGTCCAACATCTTTATGACAAGAAGCACAATTTAATGACTTGTCTGCATGTGGATTTGTTGTAGCATTGATAGCTGTTTGAGCAAAATCTGCATGACAGCGTATGCAGTTTTCTTGCACCATTTTTCTGCTTTTTTCAGTCGCACTCAAATTTGTAGGCAACTCATCAAGTTTAAAAGTAAAAGCATAAGCATGCCCTAAACCACTTTGAGCTTTAGCTATCCATTTAGCTACAAAATTATGTGGCAAATGGCAATCCACGCAAGTTGCCCTAGGTTCGCCTTTGACTTTTTGAGAGTGCGGCCCTGCCATGTATTCATTATAAACTTCATTCATAATATGGCAGTTATTACAAGATTCGCTTGCATTGCTTAAATAAGATGTGCCCTTAGCGTTATAAAAAGTATAAAACCCAACCGCAAACAAAACAAAAAGCAAAACAAGAAAAATAGTAAAAAGATTCGAAGTTTTCTTCAAAATTTTCCTCCTTAAAATTATCATTTCTTAAAATCTTCAATAGAACAATAATGTCACAGAATTTCCCAGAAATAAATTTTGTAATTTTAACATAGATGAATTTAATATAATTTTAAAGATATATTTACTCTTAATTAACCTAAAAAATTTGAAACTTTTATTCAATAATTTTAAAATAAATGATAAAATATAACAAAAAAAGGAAAAATTAATGCAAATAAGTCCTGATATGTTTATCAATCGCGAACTTTCTTGGCTTCGCTTTAATTCTCGTGTTTTAGACCAATGTTCTAAAAATTTACCCTTATTAGAAAAATTAAAATTTATAGCTATATATTGCACTAATTTAGATGAATTTTATATGATACGCGTTGCAGGCTTAAAACAACTTTTTTCAGCTGGAGTTAATGCAAGCAGTAGCGATGAAATGACCCCTTTACAACAATTAAAAGCCATACGCAAATATTTACACCAAGAAAAAGAGCTTTTGGAGCATTATTTTAATGAAATCACAAGTGAATTAGAAAAAGAAAATCTTTTCATAAAGCATTATGAGAATTTAGATGAAAATTTAAAACAAAAATGTGATGAGTATTTTTTCTCTAATATTTTTCCTGTTATTGTTCCAATAGCTGTTGATGCGACTCACCCTTTTCCGCATTTAAACAACTTATCTTTTTCACTAGCGGTTAAAATTTGTGATAAAGCACATCCTGAACTTGTAAAATTTGGAATGATTAGAATTCCAAGAGTTTTACCTCGTTTTTATGAAGTAAGTGCAAATATTTATGTTCCTATAGAAAGTATAGTCCATCAACACGCAGAAGAAATTTTTCCAGGCTATAAACTCTTAGCTTCAGCAGCATTTAGAGTGACTAGAAATGCAGATATAGTAATAGAAGAGGAAGAAGCTGATGATTTTATGATGATTTTAGAGCAAGGCTTGAAGCTTCGCAGAAAAGGAGCTTTTGTAAGATTGCAAATTCAAAAAGATGCAGATGAGCAAATCGTAGAATTTCTTAATACTCACATGAAAATTTTTCATAAAGATGTTTATGAATATTCTATTTTACTCAATCTCCCTAGCCTTTGGCAAATCGCAGGAAATAAAACCTTTACACATCTTTTAAGCCCACTTTACACGCCTAAAACTTTACCACCTTTTGATGAGAATTTATCTATTTTTGATGCTGTAGAAAAAGAAGATATACTCATCATACAACCTTTTGAAAGTTTTGATCCAGTTTATAAATTTATCAAAGAAGCAAGCAAAGATCCTGAAGTAATTTCCATAAGAATGACACTTTATAGAGTTGAAAAAAATTCTAATATAGTTCAAGCTTTAATTGATGCTGCAAGCGATGGAAAACAAGTAACTGTGATGGTAGAATTAAAAGCACGTTTTGATGAAGAAAATAATCTTCATTGGGCGAAAGCTTTAGAAAATGCCGGAGCTCATGTTATTTATGGCATTACAGGTTTTAAAGTCCACGCTAAGGTTTCTCAAGTCATACGCAAACAAGGGGATAAGCTTAAATTTTATATACATTTAAGCACAGGAAATTACAATGCAAGCAGTGCTAAAATCTATACTGATGTGAGTTATTTTACAAGCAAAGTAGAATTTGCAAGAGATACGACAAAATTTTTTCATATCTTATCAGGCTTTAGCAAAAACCGTCGTCTTCAAACTCTTTCAATGAGTCCAAATCAAATCAAAGAAAAAGTTTTAGAAATGATACGCATTGAAACAAGCAAAAAAAATGAAGGTGTGATTGTAGCTAAAATGAATTCTCTTGTGGATAGTGATATCATACAAGCGCTTTATGAAGCAAGTATGGAAGGAGTACAAATCGATCTTATCATACGTGGAATTTGTTGCTTAAAACCTGATGAAGAATACAGCAAAAACATACGCGTTAGAAGCATCATAGGAAAATACTTAGAACATGCTAGAGTATTTTATTTTAAACATAGTGAGCCAAATTATTTTATATCGAGTGCAGATTGGATGCCAAGAAATTTAGAACGCCGTTTAGAACTTATGACTCCTATATATGATGAAAGAAGCAAAGCTAAATTAGCTCAATTTTTACGCTTGCAACTTAGCGATAATGTTTTAGCTTATGAGCTTAAAAACAATGGAGAATATGAAAAAATTCCTTCTTCTGAAAAAATCATAGATTCTCAACAAACCTTAGAAGAATATGTAAGTAAAATTTATAAAACACTTAAAAAAGATACAGATCAAAGTCGTGCAACACACTTAGCTTCCAAACTTTTTAAGGAAAACTAAAAGTTTTTAGGGTTTTTACTCTAAAGACTTATTTACTTGTTTGTTATAAAAAAGGGCTTTAAGATAAAGCCCTAGGAGATTTCCCATAGAAATAAACAATCATTTCTAAACTATAAAAAGATTTAGAAATGATTTTTAAGATTAAAATTTATACTTAAGTCCTACTTGACCACTTAAGTAAGTTTCATTTTTATTATCTACTTTACCTGCTAGTATTTGTTTAGCACCAAAACCAAGATTCATACTGAGTTGATTTGTAAAATCTATATTACCCCCTACGATAATTTGCCCATATGTTTTTTTCTTGTTGTTAGCTTCTACACTAGTAAAGAAAGCATTATTTATAGCTAAATTAGCTGTGTAATCATCACCCCTATTGATAACAAATTGTTCTATTTTTGGAGTTACAAAAATATAAGAGTTTTCATTCATATATTTTCTAAATTCAGCACCCACTTCAACACTTACAGAATTGTTTTTCATAGAATCAATATCTTTAGCAATAGCACCATTTTCTGTATGAGATGGAGTATAACTAAAATAATAATTTATCCCTGCAAAAGGTTTGATAAATAAAGTATTATCACTAAAGTCAAACACACGACCTGCATTAGCACTAAGTCCTAAGAATTTGCTTGTATAATCTGAGTTATATGCACCATCTGTTTGAATATTGTCTTGTTTAGTTGGAGAAACTTGAGCATAAGCTTTAAGATTAAGTTCCCATTGTGGAGCTACATTGATAGTAGAATACATACCTAATTGGAAGTTATCACTTTTTTGTTCTAAATTATTGTCTTTGATTTTAGCATTTGCATAAGTAAAATAAGCACCCCATAAAACATTATCATTAGCTTGTTTATCTACCCCTACGGTAGCACCATACATTGCACCACTATCTCCATCGATAATGTTAGCACCACCAAAAGCATTAGCCCAAACACTATTGGTATATTCATTTACATAGCTTGGTCTCATATCACTATCTAAAGCAGCAAATTTAAGATCATTCATTTTAGAAGCATAAGTTCCAAAAGGATTGTTTAACATTGCTACACGAGAGCCTATAGAAACATCATTAGAAATATTCATAGTGGTATTAACTGCACTAGAAGCTGAATTGAGATTAGATACAGATTTACCTGTATTGTCTGTGTCTTTTTTGATTTGTAGGGCTAGTTTTACACCTTCTCTACTTGCTAAATCTGCTCCTATACCTCCTAATTGTTCTGTGATAGAACGAAGAGCTAGGATAGAAGCTTTATCATTAGTACTAAGATTTAAATTTAAGTTTTTATTTACTAAATCAACGTATTTTTCATCATCGATTTTACCGCCGTTTTTCTTAGCTTCATCTAACATTGCTTGAAGTTCAGTTTTTTGTTTATTAAGGGCTTCTTTGGCTTGCTCCCATTCTTCACCTTCATCGGAATCAAATTCATTTTTAAGTAATTTATCGATAGTATCTATATCTACTTGAAGTTGAACTAGCTTATTTTTAGCTGCTGCAGTAGCACCTCCATTAACTACCAAGCATTTATTGCCACCGCAGTTTTGAACACTAAGTTTATAATCTACTAAGCCTTTTTCTCCATCGCCATATTTCTCTTCATCGCTAATATCTATAACAGCTCCTGTTTCTAATTCATCTTTGCCATGAAGATCAGTTGAAACATAATCATTTAAAAATTTTACAAGTAATGCACCTGCATTGTTCTTTGCTTTTAAAATATCTTCATTGAAATCTTTAGCTTGAACCATTATTACATTATTTGCTTCTAAGTCTGTATAAGAGCGTTTGATAAGTCCAAAATTTGAATTTGTAAGATTTGCAGTTCCATTTACCTTAACAAAATTTCCATAAGTAGCAAAAAGGGTTTTATCGGCGGTAAAATTTCCATTTATAGTTAAGCTACCATTAGCACTTTGTGTTTCACCTGCTCCATTATAAAGAATTATACCTGAGCCTTTTTCTTCATCCTCGGTAATGGCTTCCTTTCCTGAGCCAGTCATAGTCAAATCTCCATTAATCACCGAAGGTGCAAAAACTTGTAAAATTATATCTGTTGTTTCAACTTTTTTAGCAGTAGCGTTTAGATTTGTTACATAAGCAGGTTCTTGATTGTTATTATGCGTAAAGCTTAAAGTATTGTTTTTACCGATATCAATGTTAAATCGATAATCAGCGCTATCATAGCCATCGCTTGGTAAATCCCCAATGCCCATTTTGATACTTAAATCTTTTCCTTTGTAATCATCAGGATTTTTAAGATTGATATCCTTACCATTTTCTTCAAAATATTTTCCTATATCTGAAGACTCTGTAAGATTGATTTCTTGTGCAAAAGCACCTGAATAAAGCAAAGTTGCTACACCTAAGCTTAGCAATATCTTGCTCGAAGCATTTTTCTTCATAAGTTTCTCCTTCAATAAATTTAAACTAAAGAAGAAATTATACCCCCCCCCTAAAAATAAGCTTAAAAATAAAACTATAATTTTTAATGAAAAATTATAAAACTTAATATATCAAAGTTTTAAGGGTAATAAATCGATCTTAACTTCATATAAAAAATTCTAAAAATTTGAAATAAACTTATGATTTACTTAACATTAGCGTGATGGTGGAAGCGAGGGGAATCGAACCCCTGTCCAAAAATAATCCCACAAAGATCTCTACATGCTTAGCAAAGATGACTACTTCACCCTACTTCGCTCATCTTCCAAAACTCAAAAGCAAGGCTAAGACTTTATTTCACCTCAACGCTTGTCAAACGCAAGGCTACACTATCAAAAATGACCGAAAATTAAGCTAGATAGTATGACTTAAATTTCAGGCTCAACTGAACTTACGCAGCTTTAGCGTAAGCAGGAGCGAATTTAACGTTGTTTGCGTTTAATTTTATTTGAGCTTTTTACGCTTTGCCCAAAGCGACATGCCATCTAAGCAGACTTACTCCTGTCGAAGCCAAGTCGCTCCCTTATTTAGAAATAATATTTGGAACATTAACAATTAAAGGATTAAAAACCGCTAAAACAGAATCATCATTTTCATATGAACGACAATATTTTTCAAACTGATCGCTCATTAAAAGCATCCAATCCGTAAATTCATCACTAGCAGGTCCGTTAAAGCGATTTGCTTGCGCCATCATCTCTTCACAAAATACACAAAAATCAGTCACTTCTTCAAGATTTAAACGTCTTGCTGCCCAAGCGGTATTGTGTGCTAAAGTTTCAAGCTCTTTTATAGCTTCTTTATAACGCACACTATCGCTTCCAAGCTTGATGATTAAAGGTTCAAACCTATCACACATGGTTCTAAAAAATTGTAAAAATTTTTCTATATCGTCAATTTCATAATCTAATTCTAATTTTGTTAAAATTCCCATTTTTAAACCATAATCATTAAAGTTTAATATAAATTCTAGCAAATTTTAGCTAAAATCTTATTTTAATTTTTCCAAAATATAAGCAAAGATATGGATAGAATAGTAGAAATAGAAAAATACTCCTTTGATGAAACTTACGAAACTTCGTTGCGTCCTTCAAATTTTGATGGTTATATAGGTCAAGAAAGCATTAAAAAAAATTTAAATGTCTTTATAGCTGCAGCTAAAAAACGTAATGAATGTTTAGATCATATACTTTTTAGTGGTCCTGCAGGACTTGGAAAAACAACACTAGCTAATATCATCTCCTATGAAATGGGTGCAAATATCAAAACAACCGCCGCTCCTATGATAGAAAAAAGCGGGGATTTAGCCGCTATTTTAACCAATCTTAGCGAAGGAGATATACTTTTTATCGATGAAATTCATCGTTTAAGCCCTGCTATCGAAGAAGTACTTTACCCTGCGATGGAGGATTATCGCCTTGATATTATCATAGGTAGTGGTCCAGCTGCTCAAACCATAAAAATCGATTTACCAAAATTTACTCTTATAGGGGCTACAACGCGTGCAGGTATGCTTAGCAATCCTTTGCGCGATCGTTTTGGTATGCAATTTAGATTAGAATTTTACAAAGATAGTGAACTTGCTCTCATCTTGCAAAAAGCAGCTTTAAAACTTAATAAAACTTGCGAAGAAAAAGCCGCACTTGAGATCGCTAAAAGAAGTCGTTCAACCCCTAGAATAGCTCTAAGGCTTTTAAAAAGAGTTAGAGATTTTGCCGATGTTAATGATGAAGAGATTATCACAGAAAAAAGGGCTAATGAGGCCTTAAATTCTTTAGGAGTTAATGAGCTTGGTTTTGATGCGATGGATTTAAGATATCTTGAACTTTTAACCGCTGCTAAGCAAAAACCTATCGGGCTTGCAAGTATTGCTGCAGCTTTAAGCGAAGATGAAAATACCATAGAAGATGTAATCGAGCCTTATTTGCTTGCTAATGGCTATATAGAACGCACTGCAAAAGGGCGTATAGCTAGCACAAAAAGCTATAGTGCTTTAAAATTAAACTATGAAAAAACTTTATTTGAGGAGTAAATTTTGCAAAATGGAAAAATCTTTCTTATAAGCTTTATTTTAGTTATTTTATTTCTTTTGCTTTATCTTTTTAAAGGTTTTTTACTTGTGATTATCATAGCTAGTTTAATGGCGGTAGCTACCTCAAACATCAATGCAAAATTTTTAAATCTTACTAAAGGACATAAATTTTTAGCTTCCATTCTTACAACAGCTTGCATGGTTTTGCTTTTCTTTGCACCTTTTGTTTATGCCATGATAGAACTTGCCAAAGCTTTAAAGAATTTTGATATTAATTTAATTACACAAACACTTGATTATGTCAAAAACTATCAATTTACCTTGCCTGAAAGCTTTAATTTTTTAGAACCTAAAATCAAAGAATTTTTAGCTTCTATAGATTTAAATAGCATTTCTAAACAAATTCTAAGTTATGCTTCAAGTTTTACAAAATCAGGAGCTAAATTTCTTATAGATATGGTTTTAATTTGTGTGTTTTACTTCTTTGCAAATTTATATGGAACAGAACTTGTTATCTATCTTAAATCCATCATTCCTATTGATAAAAAAGAACTCGATGATGTTTTAAGTGAAGTGGGTAATGTTATGGCTGTTGTGCTTTACTCTATGGTGATTGTAGCGATATTTCAAGGTGCACTTTTTGGTTTAATCACAATGTTTTATGGTTATGATGGAATTTTAATGGGAGTAATTTTTGCTGTAAGTTCTCTCATACCTGCTATAGGAGGAGCTTTAATTTATGTGCCTGTAAGTCTTTATGAATTTGCCTCAAACAATCTTAACTCAGCTCTTGTTATTTTTATTTATTCTGTAATTGTAATTTCTTTTATAGCAGATACTTTAATCAAACCTTTAATCATCAAATGGATCAACAAAAAACTTGTAAAAACCCCAACCAAAATCAACGAACTTTTAATTTTCTTGGCTATGATAGCAGGAATTTCTACCTTTGGTTTTTGGGGTATTATACTAGGTCCTGCAATTTTAACCTTTTTTGTATCAACTTTAAGAATGTATGTGATTTTAAAAGATAAGAATTTAATTTAACTTGCCTTAAAAAGGCAAGTTTTATGTTTTAAGCTTTTGGGCCTATCATTTTAGTAGGATCAACAAATTTATTGAAATCTTCTTCGCTAACCAAACCAAGCTCCATTGCACTTTCTTTTAAAGAAATACCTTTTTTATGGGCATTTTTGGCTACTTTAGCAGCATTTTCATAACCTATGTGTGGATTTAGAGCGGTAACTAGCATTAAAGAATTATGAAGATTATGATCAATTTTTGCACGATTTGGTTCTATACCTACAGCACAATGGATATTGAATGAATGCATAGAATCAGCCAACAAATCAAGACTTTGCAAGAAATTATAAATAATCACAGGCTTAAACACATTAAGTTCAAAATTTCCTTGACTTGCTGCAAATCCGATAGCTGCATCATTTCCCATCACTTGTACGGCAACCATAGTAACAGCTTCACACTGAGTAGGATTTACCTTACCTGGCATAATCGAACTTCCTGGCTCATTTTCAGGGATGATAAGCTCACCAAGACCGCATCTTGGACCTGAAGCTAGCCATCTAATATCATTTGCAATTTTCATTAAATTTGCAGCCAAACCTTTCATAGCTCCATGAGTGAAATTGATCGCATCATGACTCGTTAAAGCATGAAATTTATTTGGACTTGAAACAAATTTCGTACCTATAAGTTGAGTTAACTCTTCACTTACTTTTTGGCTTAATTCTGGATGTGCATTAAGCCCTGTTCCTACTGCGGTTCCTCCTATGGCAAGTTCTCTTAAAGTTGGTAAAGAAGCGATGATTTGCTCTTTTGAATGCAAAAGCATAGAAAGATATCCACTAAATTCTTGTGCTAGAGTAAGTGGGGTAGCATCTTGCAAATGCGTGCGTCCTATCTTGATAATACCATCAAATTCTTTTACTTTTTTTTCAAAAGTTGCAATAAGCTCATCAAGCGCAGGGATAAGCTTTTTCTCTACTTGCTCAACTGCAACGATACTCATAGCTGTTGGAAAAGTATCATTTGAACTTTGACTCATATTAACATGATCATTTGGATGTACAAGCTTTTCTTTGCGAAAATCCCCGCCCATGATTTCAGTGGCACGATTTGCAATAACTTCATTCATATTCATATTGCTTTGCGTACCTGAACCTGTTTGCCAAATCGCAAGTGGAAAATTATCATCAAATTTACCTGCGATAATCTCATCACAAGCTTGAACTATAGCATTTTTTTTAGCATCATCAAGTTTGCCAAGTTTGTTATTGACTAAAGCTAAAGATTTTTTAAGATTTGCAAAAGCATAGATTAAAACCTTTGGCATTTTCTCACAACCGATTTTGAAATTTTCAAAACTTCTTTCAGTTTGCGCTCCCCAATATTTGTCATTTGGGACCTTAACTTCACCCATGGTATCATGTTCAACTCTGTATTCCATAATTTTTTCCTTTGATTAAAATTTTATTTATTATAAGCTAAAAAAATAAATACTTTCAAAAACGTTTTCCTATTGAACTCATTAAATGCAATTCATAGGCATTATGAGAAAATCTATTCATTAACATAAACTGCCAAAATACATTGTTTTTATATAAAAATTCTGAATTAAAACCTTGACTTAAAATATTATCTTTTAATTTATATTTTTGAATAAAAGCAATAGGAAAATCAACAAAACTAGCCTTATTTTCTAAAGTTCTTCCATAAATTCTTTTTTCAAAAATTACAAAAGTAGAAAAAGAAGCTTGATAATCATCTTGCTCTATATTTTTAGCAAGATTAAAACCTAAATTTGCATTTATGCTATGATGTTTTAAACTTTCGTAATTTTTAGCAAAAGGACTTTTATTTTCTTTAAAATCTTCTTGATAAAAAAAACTATGTGTAAAATACATTAAAGGATTAAAAATAAAATCTTGACCTAAAATAATATCTTTAGTTACACCAAGCTGGGCTGAAGTTTGCAATGTTTTATACTTGCCTTCAATTGGCTGCTCTACTACAAAACGATTAAGAGTATTAAATCCTACACCTATACCTAATCCACTTAATATTTTTATAAAATCTAAATCATGGTTATAATTAAACAATAAGTCCATATTATAACTCTTCAAATCACTACCATTATTAAAATTAAATCTAGCGCTAGAAAGAGATAAAGCATAAGCTAAAAAGCCTGATGAGAAATTTTCTCCTAAAGAGATATTAGCACCTGTTTTTTGACCTGAAAAATCTTTATCTTTATAGTATTTATAGCTTGGAGTAAGGTGCCAAAAATATTCTTCATTACTAAAAATTCTAGGTAAATAAGCACTAGCAAGTAACATATTATTGTTTTGTGCAAAATTATTAATATTAAGAGGATGAAGAGTAAACAATATGTTATTTTGTATCAAATTAGATTGATTATGATTACTAAAAGTGCTTAAATACTCTGAACCTTCTATTCTATTTAATTTAGTCTTTACATCTATTCCATTATCTAAAGAAGCAAAAAATTCCTGATAAGTCCGACTCAAGTCTGCTCTAGATCGCAATTGTCTTAAAGCATTTCCCAAGCTTGTATTAGGAATTTCATAAGCATTGGGTTTTAAATTAGGTTTTATTAAGATTTTATTAATACTCACTAAATCATCACTTAAAACAAAATCAAAATTTAAAGCATAAGTATTTTGCACCAAAACATGATTAAAAGATGATAAACTTTTTTCCAAATCTCCTAAATTAATTTTCACTGGCTTATTTAAGATATAGTATTTAGGTAAAGGAATATATTCTAAATTCCCGCTCTTAATATCATAAGTTTTTGCAATCAGTTTAGAATTTTTATAATTACCAAAATCAAGTTGTAATTTAGAGTCAACTCCTTCTTGAGTATAAGTTCCTTGCACGGTTAAATCACTCAAATCTTCATTTCCAGGTCTAACTATGCCTTTATTGTTTAAATTTTGCCCTACAATACCATTACCGCTTAGCATTGCTTCTTGTTCTACATAAGCATTATTTTTAACTTTTCCTTTGAGCTTTAATTCTCCTTGTTTGATTAAAGTTGCACCCTCATAAGTATTTTGACCACTGATAATCAAAATACCTTCACCTTCTTTAGATAATCCTATGTTAAGATTAGCTAAATGTGTAGGTTTATTAATAGCGCTTGATAAATGAGCACTTTCATCCCATTTTCTTTGACTAATATCATTAGAAAATTCAGCATCATAACCTGCAGTATTTATAGTATAATAAGCTGTATTAGGTTCTTGATCATATTTTAATACATCCTGGTCACTGAGTCTGTTTGCATCTAAAATACTCAGTCCTTTTAACGCCTTTTGTGCATCTAAAATTCCTTGTCCAAATAATTCTTCTTTTTCAACCCTAACTACTCCATTAATAGAACTAATAGTGGAAGTATTAAGTTTTTGCGACTGCGCACTATCTCTATTATCCCAAATATAATCACTATAATCAATCCATTGTCCATTAACTTGAACTTGCATTCCATTGTAAAGCTGTTTTAAATCCCGTTTTATTTCATCTTCTATCTTAGGTGGATCTTGCGAAATATACACAATAAGAAATTTAGGTTGATTTGTTCCATCGGTTACTTGTTTAACAGTAAATTTTGGAGCCTTATAATTTTTATTTGCTGTACTTAACAGTATATCAGCAATTTGCTTACCATCCAAAAAGGGGAAATTTTGCTTGACCAGTGCCGCTGTTCCACTCACCATAGGTGCTGCCATAGAAGTTCCACTTTTTTTTGTAAAGTTATCATTAGTGCTTGAATCAACATTATTAATATTTACTCCAGCAGCAACTAAAGAAAAATTCGTAGCTCCCTTAAAACCATTACTAAAATCGGCCAAACCTTGACTTTTAATTGTTAAAGTCCCATCTGATTCTAAAGTAATCTCATTTGCATCCAAAGCTCCAACAGCCAACCAAGCTCTTAAAGATTCATCATAACTTGGTAAAATCGCATGCAAAGCAGGGCTAAGAATTCCTTCATTACCAGCAGCAAATACATTTAATACTCCCTTATCCTTGCTAAGCCTCATCATATCATTAGCAACTTTATCTGCTTTCATAACATACTCCAAAGGAGTATTACAGATATTATAGCTTTTCCCTTGATTAGTTTGAGTACAATCTACTAATCCAGAATTTGAAGCCCTAAGATTAAAATAAGGATAAAATTTAATACCCCAGCTATTATTAATAATACTCACATTTTTGAAAAAATTATAAATATTAGGATTTTGAGTGTAAGAGCCATTTGGAAACACCCCAGCTCCATAAAATTTTGCCCCATAAGCCACTCCATAAGGTTTACTATCGTCTATCTTTGCCCCAACAGCTATACCTGCTACATGACTTCCGTGTGTTGATTTTTGCAAATCAGGTATAAGCTGTTTCCCAGCTGTATCAGTAGGATAAATAGACTTTAAAATCTTATCCTTTAAACTAATATGATCTTGATTAAAAGCATCATCGGCTACACCTATTATAATAGTATCTCCACTATACCCTAGCTTATGTACTTTATCAATATGATGAAGTTCAAATTCACTTAAAGCAAAAAGTTTACAAACGAAAGTTAAACAAAAAAATTTTTTCATTTCTATTCTACCGTTACGCTTTTAGCCAAATTTCTTGGCATATCCACATCATTACCAAGTCTTATAGAAATTTCCATTGCTAAAAGTTGAGTAATTATCATCATTTCAAAAAATTCACACATATAGTGATCTTGCTCATTGGTTTTTATAAAATCATCACTCAAATCAAATTCTAAAGGCGAAATGCTAAGCACTGTAGAATCCCTAGCTATAAGCTCTTCAACATTTGATTTTGTTTTTTCATAAAGCATATGCTTTGGCATTAAAGCTATAGTATAAAGTTTAGAATCAGCCAGAGCAATAGGGCCATGTTTCATCTCTCCTGCAGGATAACCCTCAGCGTGAAGATAAGATAATTCTTTAAGTTTTAAAGCTCCTTCTAAGGCCAAAGGATAAAACACATCTCTACCTATAAAGAAAAAGCCATGTCCATCTAAATAACGCTTGGATAAACGATGAATTTTTTCATGTAAAGCCTGTTTTACACTCACACAATTTGGAGTATGTAAAAGCGCTTTAATTTCAGCAGAAACATTTAAATTTCTTTTTTGCGCCATAAAAATAGCAAGCATCCAAAGTGTTAAAACCTGAGTGGCAAAAGCTTTAGTTGAAGCAACTCCTTTTTCTATGCCCGCACGAGTTAAAAGACTTAGGTGTGCTAAACGCACTATATTAGAATTATCCACATTACAAATTGCAAAAGTCTTAGCGCCCTGCTCTTTTGCAATCTTTAAAGCCTCTAAAGTGTCTGCTGTTTCTCCACTTTGAGAAATAACGATAAATAAAGAATCTTTTTTTATAATTGCTTCACGGTATCGAAATTCACTTGCAATTTCTACTTTAGCTTTAACTTTAGCAATTCTTTCAAATAAATAAGCACTTGCCATTGCAGCATGATAGCTTGTTCCACAAGCACAAAGCGTGATTTCATCTACTTGACTTAAATCTTCATTGTTTAGCTCATCAAAAACGACTTCATCGCCTTGAATACGTCCCATTAAAACTTCACTCATCACGCGACTTTGTTCATAAATTTCTTTTTCCATAAAAAAGCGAAAGCCGTCTTTTTTTGCATAAGCCTTATCGCCTGAAAGCTTAGAAAAACAAAGTGATTTTAAAACATCATTTTCATAAACAACAAGCTCATCTTTACTCGCGTATCCCAAGCTTAAATCTTCAAGATACATTACCTCATCACAACTTCCTATCAAAGGTGCATCACCTGAAGAAAAATACCATTCTTTATTTGCATTTTTACCGATAATCAAAGGAGCAGCATTTTTTGCAAAATACACATGATTGGGATCTTTTTTTGTTACTAACAAAGTAGCAAAAGCACCGCGAAGTTCTTTGATGGTTTTTTGCCAAGCTTCAAAAACTCCCAAATTTCTTGCGTAAAATTCAAAAAGCTGGACAATAACTTCAGTATCGGTTTGACTTAAAAAACTCACGCCTTCTTTTTCAAGTTTATCTTTGATTTCTTTATAATTTTCTATAATACCATTGTGAATCACACAAGAATACTGTCCTAAATGAGGATGTGCATTGATTTCAGTAGGCTTACCATGAGTTGCCCATCTTGTATGACCTATAGCAAAACCATAACCTTGACTTTCAAAATCCGTGCATTTATTCGCCAAATTTTCAAGTTTTCCTACAGCTTTAAAAAAACTAAGCTCACCTTCTTGCATCACTGCCATACCCGCACTATCATAGCCACGATATTCTAATTCTTTAAGTCCATTTAGTATAATTTGTTTTTTCTCATTATTTCCTATATAGCCTACGATTCCACACATTTTTTTACTCACTTATTAATAAATTAACTAACTTTTGCTCGCTATGTTCTAGTTTTTCATTCTTTTGAAAAATAAAAATATTACGCGTCCTTTGTCTTATGGTTTGAATTTTTGCTGCGCATAAAACAAGTTCAAGTTCATTAAAAACATTCATCAAATACGCCATTAAACCCTGCTGATCTTTAGTATTAAGACCTAATTTGGCATACATTTTAGAATAATTTAAGTCTAATTTTAACTCATCTTTTTTAATGATTGGCTTTTTAATTTTTTTCAAATTAAAACCAGAAAGATTTGAATTTAAAAGCTCGCAAAGTTTTAGTTTTTGCTCATCACTGATAATATTATCATATTCAAATCTTAAATAAATTTTATCATCAAAAAGTTCAAAAAAATTCATGAAAATAAGATTTAAATTTGTTAAAGAACTTAAAATAATGGCAATATTAAAATGAAGTGGTGCAACAATTTGCAAACTAAGATTTGTTTCATTGCCAAACCAAAATTTAAAATCATTTTCTTTGGCTAATTTAGAAATCATAACAATATCTTCAAAAGTATTTTTTATAATAAAAAGATTTGATTTGATATGTATGATTTTATCTTGCAAAATTTCATCTTGCTCTAAAAAAATCTTACTTCTTTTAAGTGTTAATTCTTTTTTTACTCTTCTTGCGCTTTCTTCAAGTAGATTTTCATCTTCAAAACCTTGTTTTGCATTTTCTAAAAGTTTATCAAGAACTCTAAAATAAAAAGCATTGTAATTTAAAGCCTTAGCCTTTAGCCAAGTTAAAGTGTATAAAAGCTCTAAATTTTCTAAATTTTCTAATTTAGAAACCAAACTACTTACAACAATAGGATTATATATATCTTCTTTTTCTACAAGATCTTTTAAGGCATTATTGTTTTTAAATATTTTAAGACCCCATTCTAAAATTTCATTCTTTAAATCAAATTTGGAGCAATACGCTCTATATATGCCTGCTAAAGAAATTTCATTTTCACTTTCTATAGCGCTTAAAAGTATCACAAGCTTTAAAATCATTTTTTCATCGGTTTTAAGTTTTTGGAGTATCTCAAGCTCATCTTCGTATTTTTCAAATTCACTTAACATAAGAAAAACTTGCTCATCAAAACTATAATTTCCTTCTTCATCACTTAAAAAACGAACTGTCCAAAAAGGCTTGCATAAATCTTTTAAAATTCCACTATCAAGCAAAAGTTTTAAAACACAAAAACTATGCCTTTTATAAAAAATTTTCTCAAAAAGTATTAAAGCTTTTTCTATATCTTTTTTACCGTATTTCAATCTTCTTAGGGCAAAAACCAAGTTAAGATCGAAAATAACCTCTTTATCTTCAAGTTTTAATAAGTATTCTAAAACTTCTATAAGAGTTTTAAATTTATACTCTTGTTTAGGGGTATGATTTAATCCATCTTGAATTTGCTTTGCTAGAAAGTGTGTATAAAAACCTATAGTATGCATACTTTGCAAAGCCTTTTGAACCAACAACTCATTTGCTCCAAAATGTTTTTTAGCTTTTTTATACATTAATTCACTCAAATCATGAACATTAATAAGTAAAAACTCATCCTCATCTTTAGCACTTAATAAATTCATCGCTGATTTTAAAGAAAGTAAAAAATCTCCAGCTAAACGCAACTCGCTTAAATTTTTTTCATCTATAAAATTTAAAGCATAATTTTTTGGAGAAGTCTTAAAAAGAACAAGCAAACTCTCTAAGAATCTTAAATGATTTAATCCGCCAAAATCTTTTAAGATATTAAATTCTTGCTTTATAAATGGAATATCAAATTCTTTAAAATTTTCTAGCAAAAGCTTGGCAAAATCATTTTTATTTTCTTCTAAAATACTCTCAAATTTCGTCTTAATCCCTTTAAATAAAATCCTAGAACCACATATGAAACGAGTTTGTATTATAGAAGTCTTAAGCTCATTGCTAGCATTATAAAGTCCATTAAATTCTAAGATAACAGAGTCAATTTGCAAATGTGTATCATTTAAAATTTCAATAAAAGCCTTAATCATAGGTTTTAAATGAAAAGCCTTAATATCTTTATAAACAAAAATCAAAGAAATACTTTCATTAAAACAAAGACTATTGTTTGCATATGCTTTGCTTGCTAAAACACAAAAAGGGATATTATCGCTTGGAGGTGAAAAATCATCAAAATAATCTTTAAGAACTATATCATAAGCTTTTTTTATGAAATTATCCATATTTTTAGAATGATATAAACTAAACGCCCCTTGCTTAAGAAAAAATTTTCTACAACTTTGGGTATAGGAACTAAGATTTTTTTTAAAAATTTCTAATTCTTTATTTAACAAAATTTCCACTCTCTTTTAAATTTTAATATTTTAATAATAATCTTAACAAAAATATCTTTTATTTTGGCTTTTTCTATAAACTCTTTTTCAGTAAGCAAAAATTATAATGCTTTATTTAAAAACAGCAAAAGAGTAAAATTAAAATGAAAAATTTAATTACCAAACTAGAAAATGAAGAAAGATTAAACCAAGAAGAAGCCAATGCACTTTGGGATCTAGATCTTTTTACCCTAGGCAAATACGCCCATAAAAAACGCACCAAACTTCATGGAAAAAAAGTTTATTTTAATATCAATCGCCATATCAATCCAACTAATATCTGTGCAGATACCTGTAAATTTTGCGCCTTTTCAGCACACCGAAAAAATCCTAATCCTTATTTGATGACTCATGAAGAAATCATGAAAATCGTCGATGAAACTGTAAAACGAGAAACTAAAGAAGTACATATCGTTTCAGCTCATAACAAAGATACAACTTGGCAATGGTATTTAGAAATTTTTAAAATGATAAAAGAAAAATATCCTAATCTTCATGTAAAAGCTATGACTGCTGCTGAGATTGATTTTTTACATCGTCGTTTTAAAATGAGCTATGAAGAAGTGATAGAAAAAATGCTTGAATACGGCGTTGATTCCATCCCAGGCGGTGGAGCTGAAATTTTTGATGGAGAAGTGCGTAAGAAAATTTGTCATGGAAAAGTTAGCAGTGAAAATTGGCTTAAAATTCATAAACTTTGGCATGAAAAAGGCAAACAAAGTAATGCTACCATGCTTTTTGGACATATAGAAGAAAGACATCACAGGATCGATCATATGTTAAGACTGCGTGATCTTCAAGATCAAACCGGTGGATTTAATGCTTTTATCCCTCTAGTTTGGCAAAGGGATAATAGCTTTATACAAACTGATAAAATCATGGATAGTGAAGAAATTTTAAAAACCATTGCCATTGCTCGTTTAGTGCTTGATAATATTAAAAATATCAAAGCTTACTGGGCAACAATGACTTTAAATTTAGCCATGGTAGCACAAGAATTTGGGGCTAATGATTTAGACGGCACCATAGAAAAAGAAAGCATACAAAGCGCAGGTGGTGCAAAATCTGCCAAAGGCACAAGTTTAAAAACTTTTATCGATATGATAAAAACTTCAAATCTTATTCCTATAGAACGCGATAGTTTATATAACGAGCTAAAAACCTACTAAGGAGAAAAAATGGACTTTTTTAAACTCAAAGAAAACAATACGAGTTTTAAAACTGAAGTTATAGCAGGGCTTACTACTTTTTTGGCTATGGTTTATATTATCCCTGTAAATTCTAGCATAGTAGGAAATACAGGAATGCCTATAGAAGCTTTAATCACCGCAACAGCTTTAATCACCATAGTTGCAAGTGCTTTTAATGCTTTTTTTGCCAATACTCCTGTAGCTATGAGTGTGGGAATGGGTTTAAATGCTTATTTTACCTTTGCGGTTTGTTTAGGTCAAAACATAGCTTGGCAAAGTGCCTTAGGAGCTGTTTTTATTTCAAGTATTATTTTTCTCATACTTTCTTTTACACATTTTCGCCTTTGGGTAATCCGCAATATCCCAAAAGATTTACGCCTTGCAATTTGTGCGGGCATAGGTTGTTTTATTGCATTTTTAGGCTTAAGTCAAATGGGTGTGATAATGCATAATAAAGATACTTTAGTCAGCATAGGAAATTTCAAAAGCCCTCATGTGCTTTTTGGAATTTTTACCCTAGCCTTAATCATCTTTTTTTGGGCTATAAAACTTCGCGGAGCTTTTATTTTGGGGGTATTAGTAAGCTCTATTATCGCTTGGATTTTTCATTTAGATAATGCAAGTTTTCCTGTGCAAATCTTTTCTTTGCCAAATTTTAGCATGGAAAATGGTTTAGGAGCCATCTTTTTACAACTTGATATCAAAAGCGCCTTAAATATTACTATGATACCTATAATTCTTACTTTTTTCATCACTCAACTTTTTGATAGTATAGGAACTATCACAGGTGTGGGTGAAAGAGGAAAGATTTTTGATGATCCAAAAAATGGAGAAAAAAAACTAAGCAAAACCTTAATGGCAGATGCAACAGGATCAGCCTTAGGAGCTATGACAGGCACTTCTACAGTTACTGCTTTTGTAGAAAGCACTACAGGTGTTGAAAGTGGAGGAAGAACGGGGCTTACAGCTTTAGTTGTAGCTATTTGTTTTGCTTTTACACTTTTTTTACTACCACTTTTTAAAGCCATTCCTGCAAATGCAATATACCCCGTACTTGTAATGGTTGGAATTTTAATGTTTATGGAAGTTAAAAATATAGATTTTAAAGATAATGCTATAGCTGTAGCAAGCTTTTTTACTATTATCATGATGCCTTTTACTTACTCCATTACCACAGGTTTTGCTTTTGGTTTTCTTTCTTATTTGCTTGTAAGAATTTTTAAACGCGAATGGGATAAAATCAATCTTGGCATTATAGTTTTAAGTTTATTATCTTTGGGTAATTTTTTACTTATGGCACTACAATAAATTAAGGATATATAATGATATTTTACTCCTATGAAGAATTTAAAGAAGATGTAAAAATTCTTGCTAAAGAAATTAAAAAAGATTTTAACCCTGATGCACTTTTAGCTATAGCAAGAGGAGGAATGAGTTTAGGACACTCTTTAGCAGTAGCTTTAAAAACACGTCAGCTTTTTGCTTTAAACTCAATTCATTACGATGATACAAAAAAACTTGATACTATTGAAATTTTTAATATTCCTGATTTAAGCAAGCACAAAAAAATTCTACTCATTGATGATATAGTAGATAGCGGAGAAAGTTTAGTAGAAATAAAAAAAGTTTTGCTTGAAAAATTTCCTCATATAGAACTTAAAATTGCAACCATTTTTTACAAAAAAACCGCTCTTTTGGAGCCTGATTTTAAAGTAAAAGAAGCTACTGAATGGGTGGATTTTTACTGGGATATAAATCTTGATTAAAAATTTGCTATAATCTTACTTTTAAAATTTTTAGGAGTTTTTGTTTGAGAATAAAATTTATATCTTTTATTTTAATTTTTTTTACTATTTTTGCTTTTGCTAAAGAACAAAATTTAGATGATTTTGAACAAGAATACCAAAACTATCAAGTAAACGATCCGCTTTCAGGATATAACAAAGCTATGACAAGCTTTAATGTGGCTTTGTATGATTATGGTTTGCGTCCCGTTCTTAAGGGCTATAACGCCATCACCCCTGAATTTATAAGATTAGGAGTAAGAAATTTCTTTGATAATTTACTTGCTCCTTTGCGTTTTATAAGCAATGTTTTGCAGTTTAAATTTAAAGAAGCGGGAGAAGAATTTAAAAGATTTACCGCCAATACCATTATGGGCTTTGGTGGACTTATGGATGTGGCATCAAAAATGGGTCTTAAAAAACATCCCGCGGACTTAGGAACCGTTTTGGCTCACTGGGGCATAGGAAGCGGTTTTCATATTGTCTTACCTATACTTGGCCCTAGTAATCTTAGAGACACTCTTGCTTTACCTGCAACTTGGTATGCAAGTTTTACCGCTTACATTGATCCTACTTGGGCAAGTATAGCTATAAGCGCTTATGGATTTGGTAATGAACTTAGTTTTAGACTTGATGAAATTGATGAAATTTATCACAACACGCCTAATTTATATCCATTCTTGCGGGATGCTTACGAGCAAAGACGCAATGAACTTAGCAAATAAAGGAAAATAATGAAAAAAATATTTCTAATCTTGGCTTTATTTTTTAATGCTTTTGCCTTGCAGCTAGATGAAATTTCTAGTACTATGCAAAAAAACATTGATGCAAGCTTAAAACTTTTACAAGATAGCAAAGAAGATAAAAAACAAGCTGCTGATGGAATTTTTAAACTTTTTGATAGTATAATAGATTATAAACTCATGGCAAAACTCAGTCTTTCGAAAAATTATTCTAAATTAAATCCAAAAGAACAAGAAAAATTTACCACAGCCTTTGAAGCAAGTCTTAAAAAAAGTTTTACCGATAAACTCAGTCTTTATAAAGATCAAGTTTTAAAGGTCAAAAATGGTGAGTTAAAAAATGAAAAACGCTATTTTTTAACCACTTCTATGGTAGTAGATGGGGAAGAAAAAAATATCATTTTCAAATTTTACAATGATAATAACAACTGGCTTATTTATGATGTAGATGTTTTAGGTGTGAGTATAGTACAAACTTATAGATCGCAATTTGGAGATATTTTAGCCAACCAAGGCTTTGATGCCCTACTTCAAAAACTTGAAAGTATTGTCATAGAATAATGTTTGCAAAGCTTTTAAAGTTTCTTATTTCTCGTCCAAAAAGTACTTTTTTTGGAACCTTATTTATATGCCTGTTTTTAAGCTTTTTTGCTTTTAAGCTTAGCGTAGATGCAAGTGCTGAAAGTTTGCTTTTAGAAGATGATGCAGATTTAAAAACTTTTAGAGAAATTTCAAAACATTATAAAAGTGATAATTTTTTACTTTTAGCCTTTAAACCCTATGATGAAAAACCTTTTTCAAATGAAAATTTAGCCAAATTAAAAAAACTTCATGAAGAATTAGAAAAAGCCCCTTTAGTAGAACGCGTTTTTAGTATCATCAATGCCCCTTTGCTTCAAAGTTCGCAAAATACGGATTTAAAAGAACTTTTAAAAAATATCCCAAATATAGAAAGCCTAGACATAAACCGCACAAAAGCTCAAAATGAAATTTTAAATAGTCCCTTTTACAAAAATAATATCATCTCAAAAGATGGAAAAGTAACAGGGCTTATTATTTACTTAAAGCCTGATACAGTTTATAATAACCTTATAGAAAAACGCGATCTTGCTACCGATGAAAAAGAAAAAGATCAAATTCGTCTTGCCATAAAAGAACATCAAGACAAGCAAAAAGTTATCACGAAACAAAGTCTAGATACTATTAAAAGCATAGTTCGAAATTATGAAAAAAACAAAGATACGCTCTACCTTGGTGGCGTAAGCATGATCGCTGATGATATGATAGCTTATATAAAATCTGATCTTGTGCTTTATGGTGTTTCTCTTGTATTTTTACTAGGACTTGCACTTTATTATTTTTTCCGTTCATGGCGTTTTGTTTTTTTACCTCTTTTTATTTGTTTTATAAGCTTAAGTGCGGCTAGTGGAGTTTTTGCACTTTTAAATTTTCAAATCACAGTTATTTCATCAAATTACGTTGCTTTAGTTTTAATTATCACCTTAAGTGTAGTTGTTCATTTGATCACGCATTTTATCGAAAGTACCCAAAATCATCCCAAAGCTAAAGTTGAGCGCATAGTGCTTGAAACCTTACTAGCCAAAGCAAATCCTAGCCTTTATGCCATTGTTACAACGATGATAGGATTTTTTTCTTTAATCCTATCAAATATCGAACCTATCATAAAACTTGGTATTATGATGAGTATAGGTATAGGTTTAGCTCTTATCTTTAGTTATTTATTTTTAGCAAGTATCTTGGTTCTTTTAAAACCAAAAAATTATCATAAAAAAGAGTTTAAATTTAATCTTTTAGCCTTTTGTGCTAAAACCGCTCTTGATCCTAAAAAGCGTCGCATGATTTATGGAATTTCAGTTCTTGCTATAATCTTAGCTTTAATAGGCATTTCAAAACTCAGAGTTGAAAATTCTTTTGTAAATTATTTCAAAGATGGTAGCGAAATCAAAAAAGGACTTTTGGTTATTGATAAAAATCTAGGTGGAACCTTGCCTTTAGAAGTGATTATTCGTTTTCCAAATAATAAAAACGATCAAAATATAAGCGATGCACTTGATAGTTTTGAAAGTGAATTTGAAAATTTGGCCACACAAGAAACTTATTGGTTTGACTCTAAAAAAACACGTATTGCAAAAAAAGTTCATGAATTTTTAGAAAACAAAGAATTTGTAGGCTCGGTTTTAAGTCTTAATAGTCTTTTAACTCTAGGGAAAAATATCAATGATGGAAAAGATTTAGATGATTTTGCTCTTGCGTTTTTAAATGAGAATTTACCTGCTAAATTTAAACAAGACTTGCTCTCACCTTTTGTAAGTATAGAAAATAATGAATTAAGATTTAGTATGCGTATTATTGATTCTGATCCGAATTTAAGACGTAATGAGTTTTTAATAGATCTTAAAAAACAGCTCAACGAGCTTGTAAAAAACGATGGAGTAGAAGTGCAAATCACAGGCATAATGGTGCTTTATAATAATATGCTTCAAAGTCTTTTTTCATCACAATTTGATACTCTTATATTTGTAATTTTAGCTATTTTCATACTTTTTATCATTGTTTTTAGGGATTTAAAATTTTCAGTTGCAGCTATATTAGTAAATGTTATTCCTTTAAGTGTGGTTTTTGCTCTTATGGGACTTTTAGGTATTCCTTTAGATATGATGAGTATTACTATAGCTGCTATTGCTATAGGTATAGGCGTTGATGATGCTATACATTATATTTATCGTTTTAGAGAAGAAATTAAAAACAAAAGCCTAGAAGAAGCCATTATGATTTCTCACCTTAGTATAGGTTCGGCACTTTATTATACTACCATTAGCATAGTTTTAGGTTTTAGCGTGATGATGAGTAGTAATTTCATTCCAACAATTTATTTTGGAATTTTAACCGTTTTTGTAATGATTTTGCTTTTAAGTGGAAGTTTGTTCTTATTACCAAGCTTTTTAATTACTATTTATTCTAAGAAAACCAAGTTTCCAAACCAACATAAAGAGCATATATTAAAACAATAATAGCTATATATTTTAAAAAATTTTTCATTTCTTATCCTTTATTTAAAATCTTTAAAATGATTTTTGCAAGCTCTAAAGCTTTAAAACGATGAGAGATGTTATTCTTCTCATCCACGCTAAGCTGGGCTAAGGTTTTATCAAAACCCTTTGGAATAAAAAGGCTATCATAACCAAAACCATTTTCACCTTTTTCTGTATCAATCACTTTGCCATACATGGTTCCATGTGTGCTAAATTCCCCCATCAAACCTACCATAGCAATAGCAGCAACATAATGCGCCTTACTTTGTTTAAAACCTTTTTTTATCATTTCATTTACAAGCTTATCACGGTTGCTTTTATCATTACCTTGACCACTGAATCGAGCAGAATAAATTCCTGGATTTCCTCCTAAAACATCTACGCAAATGCCGCTATCATCACTTAAAGCGATAAAATCTTTTTTTTGCTTTTCATCTAAAGCATTAAAAACTGCTCTTGCTTTAATCAAAGCATTTTCTTTAAAAGTTTTTCCATTTTCTTCAATCTCAAAAGGCGTTAAAACTTCATCAAAAGCATAAATTTCAAAATCTTTCAAAATTTCTTTAAGTTCTAAAACCTTATGCATATTGCTCGTAGCTAGGATAATCTTCATAACAAAAGCTCCAAAATAATATCAAAAACAAAAATATGATTTTATAAAATTTATCCTTGTGCGTAGCTTTTAAATATCAAATGATAAAACGATGTTAATCAATGCTTAATCCATTTCATAGTAAAATTATCCTAATTTAAATTTCAAATTTAATAGGAAATTGATAATGCTAAATAATGTCTTACCCTTATCTTTCATAGTTGGAACAAGATTTTTTGGGCTTTTTATAGTTTTGCCAGTTTTAAGTCTTTATGCTTTAAAACTTGAAGGTGCTAATGAATTTTTAGTGGGACTTTTAGTTGGTGTTTATGCCTTAACCCAAATGATTTTACAAATGCCTTTTGGAATTTTAAGTGATAAAATTGGTCGTAAAAAAACCATGCTCATTGGACTGATTATTTTTATAATAGGCTCTTTAATCTGCTCTTTTTCAGAAAATATCTACATCATGCTTTTAGGAAGAATGCTCCAAGGTGCAGGAGCTATTGGAGCAGTAGCTACGGCAATGATAAGTGATTTTATCACAGAAGAAAATCGTGGTAAAGCCATGGCGGTAATGGGTTCTTTTATAGGACTTAGTTTCGCAGCTTCTATGGTGATCTCTCCTTTAATGAGTGCAAAATGGGGTTTATCTAGCCTTTTTGATCTTAGTGCGGCTTTGTCTCTTTTATGTATAATTTTACTTTATACCGTTGTACCTAAAGAAAATAAAATCACTCATGAAAATGAAAAAACTCCTTTTTTTCATCTTATTAAACAAAAAAATTTAGCCCTTATGAATCTTACTAATTTCATGCAAAAAATGCTTATGAGTATAGCATTTTTAAGTATTCCTATTATCCTAGTAAAACATTTAGGCTTTGCTTCTGATAAACTTTGGATTGTTTATAGCGCTTCTATGATAGCAGGTTTTATCGCTATGGGCTTTGCTGGAAGTTTAGGCGAAAAAAGAGGTTTAGCTAAACAAATTTTACTCTTAGGAATTGTTTTTTTCATACTTTCTTATCTTTTTTTTACTTTTAGTAATTCTATAGATTTTTTTATTATAGCGGTTGTGATTTTTTTTATAGGTTTTAATTTACACGAACCTATTATGCAAAGTTGCGCATCAAAATTTTGTAAAGTTCATGAAAAAGGTGCAGCATTAGGGTTGTTTAATGCTTTTGGATATGGTGGAAGTTTTATAGGTGGTATTATCGGAGGGATATTTTTACATCTAGATGCCTTAAATCTTTTGGCTATTATTTTAGTGGTTTTAGCTCTAATTTGGCTTGTGGCATTATTTTTCTTAAAAAATCCAGCTGATTTTAAAAACCTTTATCTACCTTTAGAAACACCTTTAAATTTCAGTACTTTTAGCGAAAATTTAGGAGTTGTAGATATTTATAAAAACTCTAAAAATCTTGTTGTTAAATTTGATAGCAAACTTACAAATAAAGAAGAATTAGAAGGCAAAATTAAGATCTAAATCTAATTTTGCCCCGCAAAACCCATTGCTTTTATCATCACTTTTGCCTTGCAATCTGCGCAACAATAAAGTGTTTTGATTTTATTTTCATCATTACCAAATTTAGGCTTCATTAAATTGGCTATTTTTTCTACAGCTTTTTTGGTGGCAAATTCTTTACCACATTCTATACAGGCAAAAAGCTCATCTTTTGCCATGGTTTGATATTCAAAATAAGAAGCTCTAAACTCCATTCCACTACGAACTAATTTTAAAGTATCTTTTTCAGCACAACTTAACTCACAATACCCACAAGTCGTGCAAAGAGAAGCATTAAATTTCAAAGCATTTTCTTGTTTGTCAGCGATTAAAGCTCCTACATTACAGGCACCCACACAAGAAAGACAAAGCGTACAGGTGTTAGGATTAATTTCTATCTTACCATAACGCAACCATTCGCCACTTTCTATACCGCCAAAATCTTCATTTTTTATCATTTCTTGCATTCTTTTGGCAAAATTTTCTCTTGTAGTTAAGGTGTTGTTATGAAAATCATATTTTAAATCTTGTATGAATTCTTGCTCTTTTAAAACATTTTGCAATTCTTTTTCATCTTTGGCAACAAAAATAGCTTTTTTTTGAAATTTTCTCTCAAAAAAAGTATTTAAAAGTACAATAGCCTCGTTGCTACCACGAGATACAAAGTCCGTATAAAAAACCAAATTTGCTCCACTATTTTGCAAAAGTGTTAAAAAATGCATAGAAGAAAGCCACTTTTCACCCTCTATCATAAAGGGTAAAACATCTTTTGGTAAAACAAGATTTAAATTTTCTAAAGACATTTTTTTAGGAATGATTAAAATTTTTTTATCTTTATAAAACTCACAAAGGGTAAAAAAACTTTCTCTTGGCATAGGAGCATAATCAAGCGATCCGCTAGGACACACGCTAATACATCCTCCACAACCCAAACAATCCACTTGAGAAAATTCTAAATGCTTTTTTTCATCATCTTTTAAAATCGCCACAGTAGGACAAATTTCAGCACATTTTGCACAATGCTCACTGCGTCTTTCGTGGTATTGACACACGCTAGCATTATAGCTAATATAAGTTTTATAATGATATTTTGGACTTTTGCTTTGCAAAAACTCTAACAATACTTCAAGATTTTCAAAATTTAAAAGATTATAACATCCACTTTGTCTTGTAAAATCTTTACGCACAACGCTTAAATCCTTAGCTTTAAAAAGCAAAAAATCAAAATCTATTTCCACTTCTTCGCCTTGATTTTTAACCACAGCACAAAGTTCCCCTACACTTCCAAAAACAGCTAAAATTTCTGCACTGCTTAAAGCAATAACCTTAAATCCATGTTCTTTTAAAAACTCTACAGTTTGAGCGTCACCATCTGCGACAATTAAACGGTTTTGTACTTCTTTACTTTGTTCTAAATCAAGCCCTAAATCATAAACGCTAGCTCTTGCTTCATAAAGCGTTAAAACATTTTTACTTTGCTCTAAAATTTCATCTTGAGAATTTTTAAGATAAAAATTAATCTCAGGGGCATAAATTTGTGCTTTTTGATTTTTATCATTGCAAACTAATGCTTCTTTATCATTTGCCTGATCTAAAATTTCAATAGCATCAGGCAAAGGGATTAAAACATCATTTTTTATATAAACAAAATCTTGCATTGTCTTCCTTAATCTCTTTAAAACATCATTTTATAAATTCTATGTTAAAATAACCAAATATTTTCTTAAGGCTTAAGATGAACAAATTTAGAACTTTTCCACAGATTAACACTCTTATTGAAGATGAGAGTTTAAAATCCTATCCTTTTTATATCAAAGCATTTTTTTGTAAAAAAGTTGTCGCAAAACTAAAAGAAAATTTTTCCCAAGATGAAATTTCTAAAGATAAACTACTTTTAGAAATCAAAAAAGAAATCAAAACTTTTTACCGCAAAGATTTACAAAGTGTGATTAATGCAAGCGGAGTGGTTATACATACAAACCTTGGTAGAAGTGTAATCCATGAAGAACTTTATGAAGCGTGTAAAGATATCATTTGTAATTATTCTAATGTAGAGTTTGATTTAGAAAATGGAAAAAGAGGCTCTCGCTATGCTTTGGTACTAGAAAAACTTAAAATGCTTTTTGAATGTGAAGATGCTTTAGTGGTCAATAACAACGCTGCAGCAGTTTTTTTAGTACTTAATTCTCTTTGTTATGATAAAGAAGTCATAAGCTCAAGAGGAGAACTTGTAGAAATTGGCGGAAGTTTTCGTGTGCCTGAAGTGATAAAAGCTGCAGGTGTAAAGCTTTGCGAAGTTGGAACTAGCAACAAAACACACTTAAAAGACTATGAACAAGCTATCAGTGAAAATACCGCTCTAATTTTAAAAACCCACAAGTCTAATTTCGCTCTTATGGGTTTTCACAGTGAAGTAAATATAAAAGATCTACATGAACTAGCAAAAGAAAAAGGGCTTTTGAGTTATTATGATCTAGGTTCTGGCTGGTGTGAAAATTTAAACGAAAAACTGATTAAAAATGAACCTAAAATCAAAAAACTCGTGCAAGAATGTGATATTTTAAGTTTTAGCGGAGATAAACTTTTTGGTAGTGTGCAAGCAGGCATTATACTTGGAAAAAAAGAACTCATAGAAAAGCTTAAACAAAATCAACTTTTAAGAATGCTAAGAGTGGATAAATTAACTCTATCTTTTTTAAACGAAAGCTTAAAAGCTTATTTGCAAAAAGATTATGAAAAAATTATTACCTTAAAACTTTTAAATGATGACTTATCCTTTATAGAAAAAAAAGCTTTAAGAGTGCAAAAAGAATTAATTTTTCAAACCCAGCTTAAAAAAAGCAAAAGTTTAGTAGGAGGAGGTTCTATGCCTGATAAAAGTTTAGATACTTATATACTGACTTTTCAAGGAGATGCTTTAAAACTACAAACTCGATTTAGAAAAGAAAATATCATAGGACGCATTGAAAATGATGAATTTGTTCTTGATTTTAGAACTATACGAGAAAATGAACTTCAAAAACTTATTCTTACAATCAATCAAATGGAAAACTTATGAAGTCTGTTATTATAGGAACCGCAGGACATATTGATCATGGAAAAACTTCACTCATTAAAGCTTTAAATGGTTTTGAAGGCGATAGTTTAAAAGAAGAACAAGAAAGACAAATCACCATTAATTTAAGTTTTTCAAATCTTAAATTAAAAGATAAAAACATTTCTTTTATCGATGTTCCAGGACATAAAGATTTGGTTAAAACTATGATAAGTGGAGCTTTTGGCTTTAGTGTTTGTTTATTTGTCGTAGATATTAACGAAGGTTTAAAAGAACAAAGTTTAGAACATTTAGAAATTTTAAAAATTCTTGATATTAAAAATATCATTTTAGTGCTTAGCAAATGCGATCTTTGTGAAAATATAGAGCAAAAAAGTGTAGAAATTTTAGAAGAGTTAAAAAATTTAGATTATCCCATTTTAAAAGTATTTCACACCAGTATAAAAAATAATCAAGGCATAGAAGAATTAAAAAATTATCTTTATACCATAGAAAACAAAGAAAACGATGAAGAACTGATTTTTCATTATTATATCGATAGAGTTTTTTCTCTAAAAGGCATAGGAACTGTCGTTACAGGCAGTCTTAATGAAGGAAGCATCACTTTAAATGAAAAAATCATCTGTTTAGACACTCAAAAAGAACTCATTGTTAAAAATATACAAAACCACGATACTAATTTAGAGCAAATCAAAGCTTGTAACCGTGTGGCTTTAAGTTTAAATTGTGATTATAAAGAGTTGAAAAAAGGTTATTTGCTAAGTAAAAAAGGTTATTTTAAAGCCTTTAAAGAATGCGATGCTTTAGTTAAAGCAAAAAATTTACAAAATAGCAAAATGATTTTTTGCGTGGGTTCAAGACAAATAGAATGCAAAATAAATATATTAAAAAAACTAGAAAATGATGAATTTTTTGTGCATTTTAGTTTTGATAAAAATGTATTTTTAAGTTTTGATGAGGCTTTTATTTTATTACAAAACAATCGCGTTATAGGCGGTGGTAAGGTTTTAAATCCTTTAAGCGAACCTTTAAAAAAAGAACAAAAAAATAAATTTTTAATGTTTTTGAAAAATAAAGATTTTAAAGCAGCTTTTTCTTTCTTAAAAGACGCACATAAATACGGCTTTGGTTTGCTTTCAAGCTATCAAAGATTTAAACTCTCTCATCAAAAAGCATTGAAATTAGCAAAAGAATTAAATCAAGTATTTGTCGATGAAAAAAATCTTAATGTATATCATTTACAAAGTCTAGAAGAAATTAAAAATTTCATCAAATTCATACTTGAAAAAAATCCTTATGCCATGCTTTCAGCACATTCTTTAGCTTTAAGGATTACTTGGGCAAGTGAAAATTTTTGCGAACTCGGACTTAAAGAGATGTCAAATTTATTGGATTTTCAAAATGGAATTTATTTTAAAAAAGGCATAGATTTTGAAAAACTTCAAGAAAAAAATAATAATCAATTATATGAAATTTTAAAAAAACAAGGTATTAAACCCGAAGCTCCTTATAATCTTTATGATTTTTTAGAACTTGATAGAAAAAGCGGAGATAATATACTCAAAAAACTTACCCAAAAAGGCTTGGTTGTAAGACTTTCACACAATCTTTTTATAGAAAAACAAGCTCTTGAAAAACTTATGCAAGAATGTTTAAATTTATTAAAAAATCAAAGTCTTGATGTGCAAAGTATGAAAGAATATTTCAATCTTTCAAGAAAATATGCTATTGCTTATTTAGAATACTTAGACAAATTTCCTCAAGTAAGCAAAGAAGCTGAAAAAAGATTTTTAACAAACATTTAGAAAATCATTATAGAATTAAACATAATTTATTTAAAGGATTTATAAACTATGAAAAAATTAAGTTTAATTCTTGCCTGTTCAGCATCTTTGTTTGCTGCAAGTAATTCAGAAATTAGTGATTTTTATTCAAAAAGCATTAAAGCACAATTTCCAAATGCTACCGTTAGTGTATCAAATCGTCAAAAGGTTGGTAATACGGGTTTTGAAAGTGTTATTGTAAGCGTTGAATTAAATGGACAAAAACAAGAAAACATTCTTTTTACAAAAGATAGTTTTATTACCCCTGATCTTATCGACTTGAAAACGGGAATTTCTTATGCTCAAGAATATGAAATGAAAAAATTTCAAGAAGCAAGAGAAAATTTTACAAAAAATGCTAAAGCTGTAGCACAAAAAGAAACCATGGTAATAGCTTTGGGAGATAAAAATAAACCTGCAATTTATGTTTTTTCGGATCCTGAATGCCCTTATTGTAGAGAACATTTAGCTCAAATTGATGATGAACTTAAAAACTATCAAGTTAATTATATTTTAACTCCAGTACATGGAAAATCTGCTTTTGAAAAATCCGCTCTAATCTACAAAGAAGCAAAAAAAGCAAAAAATGATAAAGAAAAAATCGCAATTTTAAACAAATACTACGATGCAAATATCAAAAATTATCCAAAAGTAAGTGATGCAGAATTAAAAGAAGTTTTTTCCTTATATGAAAAATATCGCTCATTAGGTCTTAGCGCTACTCCAACTATTATTAAATAAACCTAATGTCTAAATTTGCTTTAATTTTAAGCTTTTTTATAGCACTCTTTATGAGTGCTTGCACCAATGCAACTTTCATACAAAGCTTTATTCAAACAAGCAATGAAGGCATTTTTATCAGATCGCAAAAACAACAAAGTTTTAAAATTTCCTTTCAAAATCCTAGCCAACTTCGAACTACTTTGGATAGAGATTTGGCTTTAAAACTTAAAAATTTAGGTTTAAAAGAAGTAAAAGAGAATGCAGATTATGAAATTTTAATCAATCTTGTAGATATGAAAAAGCATTCTTATGCTCAAAAAATCACAACTTCAGCAAGATTTTTTTATGATTTTGATCCTTTGGAAAGCGATGGAGAATGGATGGTGGAAAACTACTATACTATGCAGGTTAATTTACAAATCAACTCTAAAAATCACAATTCTCAAAAAACAAGTCTTCTTGCAAGAACGGCTTATCTTGGAAATAAAGAACGCTGTCAATTATCTTTAGAAAATAAAATTATAAATCAAATAATGAGTTTTTTTTATTTTTAAGAAAAGACAATCAAGAGTATAAAGACTCTTGATTTTAAGAATTATTAAGCAAAATAAGGTTTAATTTGTTCTACCCAAGCATCAATTCTTGATTCAGTTTGATCTTCTTGATTATCATTGTCAAGAGCAAGTCCAACAAATTTACCATCTACAACCGCATCGCTTGCTTCAAATGTATAACCATCAGTTGAAACTTCTCCTACCAAATTTGCACCTGCATCTTTTAAATTTTGAGCTAATTTACCCATGCCACCACAAAAAGTGTCAGAATAACTTTCACTATCACCCATACCAAATACAGCTACAGTTTTTCCACCAAGACTAAGTCCTGAAAAATCAAAACCATCCCAATCATCTTGTAAATCACCACTTCCCCAAGTTGAAGTTCCACAAATTAATTTATCGTAAGAATTTATTTTAGATGCATCAATATCTGAGATATTAAAAACATCGCTAATTCCAAGTTTTGAAGCAATTGTATTAGCCGCTCCTTCTGTATTTCCCATAGCACTACCATAGATTACTGCTACTGACATTATTTTCTCCTTATAATTTGATTTGATATTTTATACGGAACTAATTTTAACATAGTTTTGTTTAAATCACACAAAAAATGTTTTATTTCAATAAAATGTGTGAAATTTTTGTTACGCGGACAAACAATATAAAATTTTTCAAAATTATTTTCTTTTATTAAATCCAATAATCCATGAATTTCATTTTCAATTTTTAATTTATATGTATTAATCTCTTTGCAAAGTGGTAAAATTGCAAATTTCTTATCTATTATAATAAGATCACCATCTTGATCTATATTTTTTCCATTATTTTGAAAAGAAACCTTATCATAAACATAAGAGCTAAATAAAATTTGCGCATCAAAACAAATGCCATAAAGATAAATTCTTAAAAGTCTTAAAAGATCGATATTCTTAGATATTTTAGTATTAAAAATTAAGCTTTTTCTTTTTTGAAAGTAGAAAGCGTATGTATTAAGCTTGATATTTATATTTTGAATCTTACCAAATGAAACATGCATTATATCATGTAAAAAATTTCCAAATATCATTTTTAAACTCTTGGTATTTTTTGCATATAAAAGAGGAATTTTTAGAGCGCTATCAACGCTCGCATTATATTGAGTTAAAAAAGTCAACATAAGCTCTTGATTGTTTAAATAGCGATAAATTTGCGGTATAAATTCTCGCTTATCATCAAATCCAAATAACATCTTTAACCTTTATAGCAAGAAAATTCTTTATTAAGATTAAAAATTTTACAATATTCACAATACACACAACTTACACTTCTTTTTGCACAAACTAATGGAATTTTACGCTTTTTAGCTTCACTTTTGATTTTTTTCATAGTATTATGATTTAAAAAGCTTGTTAACATTACTATACATTCTGTATCACAAGGAATCGGCTTGCGATTAACTCTATTTTCATTACGCGCATCCCAGTGTTCTATTTTTTTAGCACCTAAATCATGTAAAACAGCTCTAATAGGAGTGATTTCATCTGCACCAATAACCAAAACTGACATAAATTCTCCTTTGTGATTTTTAAAATATATTTTGATAATTATTATTATAATATAAAAAAACTAAATTTATTTTGAAATTTATTATCAATAAAATGCAATTATTCAGTTAATTTTAATTTTTAATAGATATAATTTACTAATTAATAAATTTTATTATTTAGGAGAAAACAATGAAAAAATTGACTAACGATTTTGGAAACATTATAGCCGATAACCAAAATTCATTAAGCGCAGGCGCAAAAGGACCTTTACTTGTGCAAGATTATCTTTTACTTGAAAAACTTGCTCATCAAAATAGAGAAAGAATTCCAGAAAGAACCGTTCATGCTAAGGGAAGTGGAGCTTATGGCGAAATAAAAATTACAGCAGACTTAAGTGCTTATACCAAAGCTAAAATTTTTCAAAAAGGCGAAGTTACTCCATTATTTTTACGCTTTTCAACAGTAGCAGGTGAAGCAGGTGCAGCAGATGCTGAACGCGATGTGAGAGGTTTTGCTATTAAATTTTACACCAAAGAAGGAAACTGGGACTTGGTAGGAAATAACACTCCGACATTCTTCATCCGTGATGCTTATAAATTCCCTGATTTTATCCATACTCAAAAAAGAGATCCAAGAACACATTTAAGAAGCAATAATGCTGCTTGGGATTTTTGGAGTTTATGTCCTGAAAGCTTACATCAAGTAACCATTCTTATGAGTGATAGAGGAATTCCTGCAAGTTATCGTCATATGCATGGATTTGGAAGCCATACTTATAGTTTTATTAATGATAAAAATGAAAGATTTTGGGTGAAATTCCATTTTAAAACCCAACAAGGGATTAAAAATCTTACCAACCAAGAAGCTGCTGAGCTTATAGCAAAAGACAGAGAAAGCCATCAAAGAGATCTCTATAATGCTATAGAAAATAAAGATTTTCCAAAATGGAAAGTTCAAGTTCAAATTCTTGCTGAAAAAGATATAGAAAAGCTTGGATTTAATCCTTTTGATTTAACAAAAATTTGGCCTCATAGTCTTGTACCTTTGATGGATATAGGTGAAATGATTCTAAACAAAAATCCTCAAAATTATTTTAATGAAGTTGAACAAGCTGCCTTTAGTCCAAGCAATATCGTTCCTGGAATTGGCTTTAGCCCCGATAAAATGTTGCAAGCTAGAATTTTTTCATATCCTGATGCACAAAGATATAGAATAGGAACTAATTATCATCTTTTACCAGTAAATCGTGCAAAAAGCGAAGTGAATACTTACAATGTCGCTGGTGCTATGAATTTTGATAATTATAAAAATGATGCAGCTTATTATGAACCAAACAGCTATGATAACAGCCCAAAAGAAGATAAAAGCTATCTTGAACCTGATTTAGTCTTAGAAGGCGTAGCACAAAGATATGCTCCACTAGATAATGACTTTTATACTCAACCAAGAGCTTTATTTAATCTTATGAATGATGATCAAAAAACTCAACTTTTTCATAATATCGCCGCTTCTATGGAAGGAGTTGATGAAAAAATTATCACTAGAGCTTTAGAACATTTTGAAAAAATTTCACCTGATTATGCAAAAGGAATTAAGAAAGCTTTAGAAAAATAATTTTTACTTGCCACTTTTGGTGGCAAACTAAAGATTATAATAATTAAGGAAAAACAATGATAACTCTTAGTTTAGAAGAAGAAAAAAGATTTGAAGAGCTTTGTAAAATGGCTTTTAATTTTGCAAGAAATAATGAATATGAAAATCTTAAAATCATGATAGAAGCAGGTTTAAATGTAAATTTAAAAACTCATAAAGGAGATAGCTTGCTTATGCTTGCAGCTTATAATAATTCTTATGAAAGTGCTAAAATGCTTTTAGAAAAAGGTGCAAAAGTAGATGAAAAAAACGATCGTGGACAAACCCCATTAGCAGGAGTTTGTTTTAAAGGATACTTACCTATGTGTGAACTTTTAGTTAAATATGGAGCAAATATTGATGAAAACAATGGTTTAGGAATGACACCTTATACTTTTGCTATTATGTTTGGACGCAAAGATGTGGCAGAATTTTTACTCAAAAAATCTAAAAATAATTTTTTAAAGAAAATGAGCCTAAAAATACTAAAATTTATCAAAAAATTTTAGTTATTTTTTAAATTTCTTCAGATACCTATAAACACTGGGTTCTGAAATTTTTAAAAATTTTGCTACGATAGGAACCGCTCCTTTTATATTAAAAATACCTTTTTCATATAGCTTTTCAGCAATTTCTTCTTTTTGAGTAATGCTTAATTGATAATCAGAATTTAAATAACTAGAATCTACACTTTGAACTAAAATATCCTCTATTGAGTGACTTAATGTTTCTATGCTTGAATCATTTTGAGAAAAACTAATATTTCCTAAAATATCACCCATATCTCCAATTTTTTCTAAATCAATCATCTTGCATATTAAATCTCTCATAACACTAGTATCATGATTGATACACAAAATACCTACTAATTCATCATGATTTTTAATAAAAAAAGTAGATCCTCTAATTAATTTTGATTTTCCAACAAGAGCCTTATAATCACATAAAAAATCTTTTTCTAAATATTTTTTATTTTGCATAAGCTCACTTGCAAAAGCAGTCAAGGGAGAATCTAAACTTCTCCCACTAATGTGACTGTTAGCAATTGCTGCAATATAAGCCCCATCTTCAGTAATTACATGAAAAACTATCTCATATTGCTCACCTAAAACTTCTCCTAAAAAATATGTCAACTTTATAAATTGTTGTTTTTGTCCCTCATCCATAAAACCGCCTTCAATAAAATTAATATAATATTAAATTCTACTCTTTATACTTTAAAACATTTCTTAAAAATAAAATTTTATTATTATGATAATAAACTATTGACAAATTATTATTGTAGTGATAAAATGCATTCTGCTTAATCTATATTTAACAAAGGAGAATTCATGTCAAACTATCCAAAAGCTATTGGTCCATACTCAGCTTACAGAGAAGCAAATGGACTTTTATTTATATCAGGACAACTTCCTATCAACCCTGATTCAGGCGAAATAGAAAGCCATGATATCAAAGAACAAACCAAACAATCTTTGAAAAATATCGGTGCTATTTTAGAAGAAAATGGTATCAGTTATAATAAAGTGATTAAAACCACTTGCTTTTTAGCTGATATCAATGATTTTGTAGCATTTAATGAAATTTATGCTGAATTTTTTAAAGATCCTTATCCAGCAAGAAGTGCTTTTGCGGTAAAAGATCTGCCAAAAAAAGCTAAAGTAGAGATAGAGATTATCGCTCAAAAAGGCTAAAATATGCTAGGTATTGTTTTATCTCTATTTAGCATTTTTTTACTTGTTTTTATGCTTTATAAAAAAATCAATGCTCACATGGCATTGCTTTTAAGTGGTTTACTTTTACTTTCCTTAGCTGCTATTTTTGGACTTTCTCCACACATTGTCGCTAAAGGTTCTTTAAATTTAGGTTTTTTTGATATTTTTCAAGTTTTTAATCAAACCATGTCAAGTACATTAGCAGGGCTTGGACTTACACTTATGACTATAGCAGGTTTTTCTGCTTATATGGATCATGTAGGGGCTTCTTATGCACTTTTTACAGTTTTTGAAAAACCTTTAAAAGCTGTAAAATCTCCTTATGTTTTACTCATAGTTGCTTATTTTATCGTGCAATTTTTAGTTCTTTTTATCCCTTCTCACGCAGGCTTGGCACTTTTACTTATGGTTACTATGTATCCTATACTTGTACGCTCTGGTGTTTCAAAGCTTTCTGCCTTAAGCGTGATTGCTATTTGTCAATATATCGATCATGGACCTGGGAGTGGAAATGTGATCATGGCGTCAAAAGTAGCTGAAGTTGATCCTGCAATTTATTTTGTTCATTATCAACTCCCTACGACTTTACCTATCATTATAGCTGTAGGTATTACAATATATCTTTGCAATAAATTTTTTGACAAAAAAGATAATTTTGTCTTCAATGCACAAGAAATTGAAAAAGAACTAAATGAAAATGAAGGCAAAGAAAAAGAACTTAAAAAACCTCCTAGAATTTATGCGATTTTACCTATAATTCCTTTGGTTTTAATCCTAGGATTTAGTTCAGTACTCGATAGCATCTTGGTTTTAATGGGAATAAATAGTGCTGAAGAAGTCAAAGCAGCTGCTAGTACCACAATTAAAATGAATGTTCCAGTAGCAATGGTGATTTCAACTTTTGTGGCTATTATTTTTGAAATGATACGCTATAAAAGCATAGTAGAAACTCTTAATTCTATTATGATTTTCTTTAAAGGAATGGGACATTTATTTGTTATCACAGTTTCACTCATCGTTTGTGGTCAAGTATTTGCAAGTGGTCTTTTATCTGTAGGTTTTGTAGATACTTTAATAGAATTTTGCAAAAATGCAGGATTTGGAGTTTTGGCTATTATTATCGTCGTTTCAATCTTGCTTGCAGTTTGTGCTTTCTTAATGGGTTCAGGAAATGCAGCATTTTTTAGTTTTGCTCCACTTATCCCAAATATAGCAAAACACTTTGGAGTTGAAACTATCACCATGATAGCACCAATTCAAATCATGACGGGCTTTGGAAGATGTGTTAGTCCTATTGCACCAGCAATCTTAGCTATCTCAGCTATTGCAAAAGTAAGTCCTTTTGCCGTGGTTAAAAGAACAGCTATTCCTATGCTTGTAGCGACTATTGTAAATGTTATTATGACTTATATTTATCTTTAAAAAGGAGAAAAAATGAACTCAAAAACTAAACTTATTCATTGTGGCAGAGGTGATCAAGGCGCTGAAGTAAGATCAGTTAATCCTACACTTATGCGTGCATCAACCATACTTTTTAAAGATCACGCAACTTGGCAAAAATACAGAGAATTAAGAAAAACAGATCGTGTTTTAAGTTATGGAGCTAGAGGAACAACAACTAATTTTGAACTTGAAAAACTTATTTGCACTCTAGAGAGTGGCTATAGAGCACAACTTTTCCCAACAGGACTTGCAGCATTAGCTATGGTACTTTTAAACTATGCAAGCAAAGATGCGCATTTTTTAATCACTGATGCAATTTATGGGCCTGTAAGAACGATTTGCGAACTATTTTTAGAAAAAATGGGTGTTGAAATTGATTTTTTAAAAGCTGATGCAAGTGATGTAGAAGAAAAAATCAAGCCTAATACCAAGCTTATCTTATGTGAAAGTCCAGGTTCTATACTTTATGAAATCATAGATTTACCAAAACTTTGCAAAATTGCCCATGCGCATAATATCCCTGTAGCCATTGATAATACTTATTCTAGTGGATATTTTCTAAATCCTTTAGAACTTGGGGTGGATATTTCAGTTATCGCCGCTACAAAATATCTTAGCGGACACTCTGATGTAACCATGGGTATAGTAGTAATCAACGAAAAAGAATGGAAAAATTTTGACAAACTTCCAGAAACTTTAGGCTTTACAACAAGTCCTGATGATGCTTACTTAGTGCTTCGTGGTATGAGAACACTAGATGTGAGAATGAAAGCTCATGAAAAAAGTGCTGATGAAATTGTAGAGTTTTTACAAAGCAGAAAAGAAATTAAAACAATTTTCTATCCAAAACTCAAATCCCACCCAAATCATGAAATTTTCATGCGTGATCATAAAGGTGCAAATGGTATGATTACCATAGAATTTGCAGAAGGTTATAACAAAGATGATGCTATTAAATTTGTAGATAAACTAGAATACTTTTCAATTGGTGCTAGCTGGGGTGGATATGAAAGCTTAGCCACCGTAACTACTCCACCTAGAACTGCAACAGACCTAAGCGCAAGAGGGCCATTTGTAAGATTTCATATAGGTCTTGAAGATACTAAAGATTTAATTGCTGATTTAACACAAGCTTTTGATAGTATTAAAAAATAAGGAGATAAGATGACAGGAATTAGTGTATTTGATCATAGATTACTAGCAGACTCATGGAGCACGCAGGAAATGCGTGCTATTTTTTGCGAACAAAACCGCATACAAAAATGGCTCGATGTTGAAGCAGCTTTAGCAAAAGCACAAGCAAAACTTAAAATTATCCCTAAAAAAGCAGCTGATGAGATCGCAAAAAAAGCTCATTATAAATTTATGGATATGGACTTTATCTTTGCTGAATTTAAAAAGACCAAACACCCTTTAGTTCCTACTGTAAGAGGATTAGAAAAAGCTTGCGATAATAATTTAGGCGAATATGTACATTTTGGAGTAACCACTCAAGATATCATCGATACAGGACTGGTTTTGCAATTTAAAGAAGCAATGACTCTTATAAAAAGCGAATTAAAAGCTATCGCAAAAGCCTTAGCGAAACTAGCTAAAACCCATAAAAACACCGCTATGATGGGAAGAACTTTAGCACTTCAGGCTTTGCCTATTACTTTTGGACATAAAGTGGCTATTTGGTTAAGCGAACTTGAGCGTCATTTTGAAAGAATACTTGAGCTTGAAAAAAGACTTTATGTAGGTAGTATAGTAGGTGCTGTAGGAACCAAAGCGAGTTTAAGTGATGAGTGCAATGAGGTAGAAAAACTCACTTTAGAAAATTTAGGACTTGATGTGCCTAATATTTCTTGGCAACCTGCACGTGATCGCTTTATAGAGCTTGGTTTTGTGCTAAGTAATATCAACGCAACCTTTAACAAAATCGCTCATGAAATTTTAATCCTTTCGCATAATGAAATTGATGAAGTTGCTGAACCTTTTGGCAAAGGACAAGTAGGATCAAGCACTATGCCACACAAAAGAAATCCTGCAGTAAGCGAAAATGCAGTTACAGTAAGCAATGCCTTTAAAGCAAATTTAGCCATTTTAAGCGATATTGAAAGACATGAACATGAAAGAGATGGTCAAGTTTGGAAAATGGAATGGAAGCTTTTACCTGAAATGTTTTTAATGCTTTCTGTGGTTTTAGCAAATATGAAATTCGCTCTTAGCGATTTAGAAGTAAAAAAAGATAAAATGCTTAAAAATTTAAATACTCTTAATGGTTTTGTTTTAGCCGAGCGTGTTATGTTTGCATTAAGCGATCATTATGGAAAACAACATGCCCATGAAATTGTTTATGAAAATGCTATGCTAGGTATAGAAAAACAAAAAACTTTTAAAGAAGTTTTACTTGCAGATAAAAGAGTATCTAAGGTATTGAAAGAAAAAGAAATTGATGCTTTACTTGATGCAACAACCTATGTAGGATATGCACCAAAACTTGTAGATGAATTTTTGGCAAAAATCAAAAATAGCGCTATCTTAAAATAGGAAAAATCATGTTCTATAGTGAAATTTTAGCGGATTTTATTTTCAATCTTAAATATGAAAATATCCCTAATACAGTTGTTCAAAGGGCTAAAGAGCTTATGCTTGATAGCCTTGGAACAGCTATAGCAGCAAGCAAAGAAGAATGTGTTTTAAATGCTTTTAAAGCTTTTGAAAATTTAAGCACAGAAAAAAATACTCCTATTTGGGTAAATGATCAAAAATTAGATCCTATATATGCAGCTATGCTAGATGGCATTGCTTCTCATGCATTAGATTTTGATGATACGCATACAGAAGCGATTTTGCATGCAAGTGCGATTTTAACTCCACTTTGTTTAAGTTATGGTTTTCATGTTAGCAAAGATGCGAAAAAAATCATCAAAGCTTTTATAATAGGCTGGGAAATTGCAGCTAGAGTAGGCATTGCAAGCAAAGGCACTTTTCATAAGCGTGGTTTTCATACTACTGCTATTGCAGGAATTTTTGGAAGCGTGAGTGCAAGTGCAATCTTACTAGATCTTAACAAAGAACAAATCATCAATGCTTTAGGACTTGCAGGAAGTTTTGCAAGTGGGATTAATGAGTTTTTATCCAATGGATCTAATTCAAAAGTTTTACATATTGCCAATACTGTTAAAAACGGCATTATGGTAGCTCATTTTGCCAAAAACAATATGAGTGGGCCTTTGAGTATTTTTGAAGGTAGGGATAATATCTTTAAATGTTTTGGCATAGAAGAAGAATGCGATAAAACAGAACTTAGCAAAGCCTTGGGAGAAATTTGGCAAACTATGCAAGTTTCAATCAAGCCTTATCCAAGTTGTCATTTTGCTCATGGGCTTATTGATTGTGCTATTGCTTTAAAAAATGATGGTTTAAAAGCTGATGAAATTAAAAGTATTCATTGTTTTGTAGATGAAGTTCCTATTTCTTTTATCTGCGATCCTTTGGAAGCAAAATACACTCCAAATAGTGCTTATGAAGCTAAATTTTCCATGCCTTTTTTAATGGCTCTTGGATTCTTTGATGGTAAAATCACTCTTGAATCTTATAAAAATTTAAAGCGTGAAGAAGTACTAGAATTTGCTAAAAAAATCAGTTACGAAAAAAGGAAATCTCAAGGCTTTCCAAAATATTTTCCAGGGCATTTAGAAGCCAGTTTGCAAGATGGACGCATAATCCAAAAAGATGTTTTTATCAATAAAGGTAATTTTGATAATCCACTAAGTTTTGAAGAATTAAAAGCTAAATTTTTAGCCAATGCACAAATTTACCTTGATAATGCTAAAGCTAACAAAATTCTAGATCAAATCATCAATCTAGAAAATTTAAACCACTTTTCTTTTTAAATATTTATCCTTCTTTTTACAAGAAGGATAATTTCATTACACTTTTTTATTATAATATTTATTATTAATTTAGGAATTACAATGACTTTAAACGAGTTAAAAGATGGACAAAAGGCTATTATTGTCAATTTAAACGCTCACAAAGAACTCAAAAATAGACTTTTAAGCTTTGGATTTATTAAAAATAAAAACTTGAAAAAAATTCACTCCTCTTTAAAAAATGCCACCATAATGGTAGAACTTGATACAAGTTGTGTTATCCTAAGATCTGATGAAGCTAAAACCATAGAAGTGAATCTTATATGAAAAAAATCAAAATAGCCCTTGTAGGTCAGCCTAATGTAGGCAAAAGTCTTCTTATTAATGCGCTTTGCAAAGCCAATATGAAAGTAGGAAATTTTAGCGGAGTTACTATAGAAAAAGCAAGTGCAAAAACTTTTTACAAAAACTATGAATTTGAAGTCATTGATTTACCAGGAACTTATTCTTTAGATGGATATAGCGAAGAAGAAAAAATCACACGTCATTTTTTAAATCAAAATGACTATGATGTTATTGTTAATGTTTTAGATGCTACTAATTTAGAACGCAATCTTATCCTTAGTGCAGAACTTTTAAGCCTTAATAAAAAAATGCTTTTAGCTTTAAATATGTGCGATGAAGCCAAAAAAGAAGGTATAGAGCTTGACACTTCTATTTTAAGCCAAGAATTTCAAAGTCAAGTTGTTGAAATTTCAGCAAAAACAAAAGAAAATTTAGAACTTTTGCTGCAAAAAATTATTATTTTATTTGAAAGTAAATTTATTCCAAGATCTCAATTTTACACTCCGCTTTGCGAAAAAACTCCAGAAAAAGAAGATTTATTATATTTTATTAATGAACTTTCAAAAAAAATTATCACACATAAAAAAGAAGAGAGAAATTTAACCAAAAAAATCGATGCCTTACTTATCCATAAATTCTTTGGCTTACCTATATTTTTATTTTTAATGTGGCTTTTATTTCAACTCACCTTTAGCTTAGGACAAATTCCTATGGATTATATAGAATCAGGCTTTAATGCCTTGGGTGAATTTGTTAAAAACAATATTTCTAATGCCTTTATCGCTTCAGCTTTGGCTGATGGGATTATCGCAGGTGTTGGTGCTGTGATACTTTTTTTACCTAATATAATGATTTTATTTTTAGGCATAGCTCTTTTAGAAACCACAGGCTATATGTCAAGAGTAGCTTTTTTACTTGATGGGATTTTACATAAATTTGGTTTGCATGGTAAAAGTTTTATTCCGCTAATCACTGGTTTTGGTTGTTCGGTACCTGCTTTTATGGCTACACGTACTCTTAAGAACAAAAGAGATAGACTTTTAACTCTTTTTGTGATCAATTTTATGAGTTGTGGGGCAAGACTTCCTGTATATGTGCTTTTTATCGGTGCTTTTTTTCCAAGTGAAAAAGCAGGAAATTATCTTTTTGGAATTTATATTTTAGGTGCGATTTTAGGACTTTGTGCTGCAAAATTTTTAAGAATGACAGCATTTCGTGGACTTGATGAACCTTTTGTTATGGAAATGCCAAAATATCGTATGCCAAATTGGCATTTAGTTTGGTTTATGGTTTATAATAAAGCCAAAATGTATCTTAAAAAAGCAGGAACTTTCATACTTTTGGCCTCTTTGCTCATATGGTTTGCTAGCAATTTTCCAAAAAATGAAGAAAATTTAAATGATTTTAATGCTCAAGAAAGAGCTATAGAACAAAGTTATTTAGGACAATTTGGCAAAGGCATAGAACCTATTTTTAAACCCCTTGAGTTAGATTGGAAATTAAGCGTATCTTTAATCAGTGGTTTGGCTGCTAAAGAAGTGATGATCTCAACTATGGGAGTACTTTATTCACTAGGAAAAGATGTAGATGAAACAAATAATGATTTAAAAAGAATTATTGCCAAAAATATACCTATACCAAGTGCAGTGGCTTTTATTTTATTTGTAATGATTTATAATCCTTGCTTTGCAGCAACTATAGTTTTTTCAAAAGAAAGTGGAAAGCTAAAATATACTCTCTTTCTCTTTCTTTTTACCTGCACAAGTGCTTATATAGTAGCTTTTATAGGACTTCATATTGCTAAAATTTTATTAAATTAACTTACTTTTAATGATGAAATTTTAGCAATATTATCTTCAAAAGCTTTTAAAATGCTATAAGCAACACCTTCAAAATCAAGCCCACCGCAAAGATAGATTAAAGTCATACGAAAAGATTTACTCACATCAAGCTTTGGTTTTTCAGCGTTCATATTTAACTTAAAATCATAAGGACTTGCATGTTTAAAAGCATAATTTTTTGCCGCAATTAAAAAATCATTCTTATCTTTTAAAAATGCGCCTTTAACCAAAATAAAACTCATCTCAAGATATTTCCAAAAATCTTTTGAAGGCATAGGATTTTCATCAAAATTTTGTTCTATAAAAGCATAGTTTTTTTCAAAAGATTTTTTATAATTTTCTACAAGCAAAGCACCTAATTTATTTTTAGCTAGATTTTGTAAAATAAGTTTTATATTGCTTTCAAATTCAAAATCTATTTGTTCTAAAATTTTAATTTGCTCTTCTAGAAAAAATTCTTGTTTTAACTCTTCATTACAAAGTTTAGCGTAAGAAAAAATATTTGCCATAGGCTTTTCATAATTTCCAAACTCATCCCAAAAATTTTTCTCACTACAGGCTATACAACCATGTCCTGCAGCCACTGGCCAAGAAGTTTTAGCATTAAATTTCACTTTAGGGCAGTTATTGTAAGTATAAGGTCCTTTACAACCTATCTTAAATAAACAAGCTCCATTCTTTGCAGCTTCATCATCAAAATGTTCAGCAAAAATCCCACTTTCAAATTTCGCCTTTCTTTCACACATATCATGCAAACATTTACCATAAGCCCACACAGGACGATTTTGCTCATCAAGTTCAGGCAAAACTCCAAATAAAGCAAAAAAACTTAAAGTCGCAATGATATTTACATCACTTGGAGGACAACCTGGGATATTTGCTACTTTTTGACTTAAGACTTCACTAATACCACAGGTTTTACTAGGATTTGGATAAGCAGCCTGAATACCACCATAACTTGAACAAGTACCCACTGCAAAGATAGCTTTAGCTTTAGCAGCTAGTTTTTCTAAAATTTCATAGCCACTCTCTCCTTGTGCTCCTATAGTAAGAAAAAAGGTATCAATGGCTGCAACACCACCTTCAACCGCTAAAATAAAATCTTCTTCTAAAACATGCTCTAAAAGCTCTTCAGCCTTAGTACCATTTGCCGCCATTAAAGTTTCATGATATTCTAAAGAAAAAAAATCAAAAATAAGCTCATCAAAACTTGGCAACTCAGAACGCAACAAACTCTCACTACACCCTGTACATTCACAAAGATGAAGCCATACTAATTTTGTTTTAGGTGCGATTTGAAAAAATCTTTGAGCAAGAACTGGAATTTCATTACCTAAAGATAAATGCCTAGCAAGAATTTTTACACTTTCTTCATTGATAAACTTATCCTCTTTTAAAGTAGAATTCTCAAGTTTTTTAATGCGATCTTCAAGTATATTTTTTAATTCTTCATTGCTAAGCTTTGCCATTTTTTATCCTTTTTGATTATCCCAACAAAGAACAGTTTGCCCTTCTTCATTTTTTTCAACATCACCCATGCCCATGATGTTGTATCCTGCATCAACATAATGTATTTCACCTGTAACACCATTTGCCAAATCACTAAGTAAATACATAGCCGAATTTCCTACATCTTCTATACTAACATTGCGTTTTAAAGGAGAATTGATTTCATTGTATTTTAAAATCATTCTAAAATCCCCTATTCCACTTGCTGCCAAAGTTTTAATAGGACCTGCTGAAATAGCATTAACACGAATTCCTTTTACCCCTAAATCTCTTGCTAAATAACGCACAGAACTTTCAAGTGCAGCTTTTGCTACACCCATAACATTATAATGAGGCACATATTTAACCCCACCAAGATAACTTAAAGTCAAAATCGAACCCTTATCTTTTAAAATAGGTAAAAGCGCACGTGTTAAAGAAAGTAAAGAATACACAGAAGTTTGCATAGCTATATCAAAAGCTTCTTTTGAAGTTTCTAAAAAAGAATTTTCTAAAGCCTCTTTTGGAGCAAAAGCAACCGCATGTACCACAAAATCAATCTTACCTAAATCTTTTTTGATTTTTTCAGCGATAGAATCTAAATGCTCATTATTGTTTACATCAAGCTCGTAAACAAAATTAGAATTAAACTCTTGTGCTATAGGTTCTACGCGTTTTTTTAAAGCATCATTTAAAAAAGTAAAAGCAAGCTGGGCTCCTTGATCAAAACATGCTTTTGCTATGCCATAAGCGATAGATTTATTATTTGCAACCCCTACAATAAGACCTTTTTTACCTTTCATAATCATCTTTTATCCTTTGATTAATTTTATAAAATTTTCTACTTTTAAAGCTGCAGAGCCTATCAAAACTCCACCACAATGATTTACACTTAAAATTTCTTTAATATTATTTTCATTCACACTTCCACCATAAAGTAAAGGTACCCTAGTTAAACTCGCTAAAAATTCAAGCACTTTAGCAATATCTGTAGCTTGTGCACTCACTCCCGTTCCTATAGAATAAATAGGCTCATAAGCAATGATGAGTTTTTCATAATTTAAATCAATAATTTCAAGTTGTTTTTTTAAAAACTCTAAAGTCTTGCCTAAATTTTTTGTATCTAAATTTTCACCTATACAAAAAACAATTTTATAGCCATGCTCTTTAGCAAAATCAAATTTAGCCTTAATAAGTGCTTCATCTCCTAAAGCTCTTCTTTCAGAATGCCCGATTAAAACACATTTGATCCCAAATTCGTCCAAATGTTCTTTTCCAAGCTCGCCTGTAAAAGCACCATTAACACAAGGATAAAAATTTTGCGCTCCTTGTATGAAGTTATTTTCATTTTCTAAAAATGCTACACTAGGTGGGAAAACGATAATATCATCGCATTTTGCCCCCATAGTTTTATTTAAAATTTCAGCATAAATTTTAAAGCTTGCCCTTGTGTGATTGCATTTTAAATTTGCAGCAAAGATCATTCATTTTCCTTAGATCTTAAAGCTTTTACACCTGGAAGTTCTTTACCCTCTATAAGTTCAAGAGAAGCACCACCTCCAGTGGAAATAAAAGTCATCTCATCTGCATCACCTGCACGCGCAACCACATCAGCCGTATCGCCACCGCCAACAACAGAAGTTGCATGTCCTTCGCTGATATAATGACTCATTTTAATACTACCTTTTGAAAATTTATCAATTTCAAAAACACCCATAGGTCCATTCCACCAAATCGTTTGCGCATCAGAAATCACCTCTTTAAAAAGTCTCACACTTGCAGGTCCTATATCTAAACCCATCCAACCATTTGGAATTTCTTGCGCTGGAACAAATTTCATTGGTGCATCTTGTGAACACGCAGGAGCGGCTACAACATCTACTGGAAGATAAATTTTTACTCCTAAATTTTTACCCTTGGTAAGAATTTTATTAGCTTCTTCTAAAAGCTCTTCTTCTAAAAGTGAATTTCCTATATCATAACCTAAGGCTTTTAAAAAAGTAAATGCCATACCTCCGCCTATGATTAATTTATCTACCTTTGGTAATAAATTTGTCAATGCTTGAAGTTTTCCGCTTACCTTTGAACCTCCAACAACAGCGACAAAAGGACGTGCTGGATGTTTGATAAGATTGCTTGCAAAATCAATTTCTTTTTGGAGTAAAAATCCTGCGCCTTTGTGTTTTTCATCAAAAAATTTAGTAATCGCCTCTACACTAGAATGTGCTCTATGGCATACTCCAAAAGCATCATTGATATAAACTTGAACCATAGAAGCAAGTTCTTTGGCTAAATTTTCATCATTTTTAGTTTCGCCTTTTTCAAAACGCAAATTTTCAAGAAGTAAAATTTCACCCGCTTTTAAATTCATAGCTTTGGTTTTTGCATCTTCGCCGATAACATCTTTTGCCATAATAATTTCTTTATCTAAAAGTCTAGCAAGACGCTTAGCTACAGGTTCTAAAGAATATTTAGAGCTAATTTCTTTTGGACGCCCTAAATGAGAGGCTAAAATCACATTACAACCATTATCCAAACAATATCTTATCGTAGGAATAGCTGATCTTATGCGTCTATCATCAGTGATATTTAAAAAATCATCTTGAGGAACATTAAAATCACATCTTATAAAAACTTTTTTCTTAGCTAAATCAATGTCTTTTATAGAAATAATATCACTCATGATTAAGCCTTATTTGCAATATATACTGCCATATCTACTAGACGACTTGAATAGCCCCATTCATTATCATACCAAGCAATTACCTTGATAAAATCATCCGCAATCACTTGAGTTAAATCACTTGCTACAATAGCTCCATAAGAACAAGTGATAAAATCGCTTGAAACTCTTTCATCATCATCTACCATTAAAATGCCTTTTAAATTTGTAGTTGCAGCTTTTCTAAAAGCTTCATTGATTTCATCTTTGCTGACTTTACGGCTTAGTTGTGCAGTTAAATCCACGCTTGATACATCAATCACTGGCACACGCATACTTTGTCCATGAAGCTTGCCATTAAGTTCAGGCATAACAAGTTTCATAGCTTTTGCTGCGCCTGTAGAAGTTGGAATGATATTTTGCGCTGCAGCACGAGAACGGCGTTTATCTTTAGCTTTAGCATCAATAATACTTTGTCCATTTGTATAAGCATGTATTGTTGTCATAAGTCCTTTTTCTATGCCAAAATTATCTTGTAAAACACGACAAACAGGACCTAAACAATTTGTTGTACAACTTGCATTAGAAATAATGCTTTCACCCTTATAAAGTTCTGAATTTACCCCTAAAACATAAGTAGGAGTATCATCTTTTGCAGGAGCACTCATGATCACTTTTTGTACTCCCATATCTATAAATTCTTGACATTTTGCCATAGTTAAATGCGCTCCTGTGCACTCTAAAACAATTTGTGCGCCGTGTTTTGCAAAGTCAAGATCTTTTACATTGCGACTTTTAAATACTTTGATTTTTTTACCATTTACCACTAAATCATCGCCTTCACTATCAACACTGCCTTTAAATTCACCATGTACTGTATCGTATTTAAAAAGGTATTTTGTAAGTTCAATATCCGTAGTATCATTTATCGCCACAAGCTCAATATCATTTCTTTCTAAGATGATTCTTGCAACACATCTGCCTATGCGTCCAAAACCATTTATAGCAACTTTTACAGCCATTTAATTTCCTTTTGCAAAATATAATGCTAATATTCTACAAAAAAAAGGTTAAAAATTTAATGAAGATAGCACTTTTTGGTGGCAGTTTTGATCCACCACATAATGGACACAATAGCGTTGTTTTAGAGGCTTTGGAAAAATTAGATATTGATAAGCTTATTATTATGCCTACTTATATCAACCCTTTTAAACAAAGTTTTAGTGCTGATGAAAAGCAAAGATTTTTATGGGTTAAAAAACTTTGGGGACATTTGCCAAAAGTTGAAATTTGTGATTTTGAAACCAAGCAAAAACGCCCTGTTCCTAGTATAGAAAGCGTTAAGTATCTTTATAAGCTTTATAATCCTAGTAAATTTTATCTTTTAATCGGCGCAGATCATTTAGAAAAACTTCATCTTTGGCATGATTTTGAAAAACTTAATTCTTTAGTAGAATTTGTTATTGCCAATCGCAATGATATAGAAATTCCTAAGAATTTTAAAGATTTAAAAACCGATAAAAAAATCGCTTCTTCTTTCATACGCAATACTTTAAATACAAATGAAGTTTGCGAAGAAATTAAAGATGAAGTAAAAAAATATTATGAAAAATTACAAAAAAATTGATACAATTTCAAAAATTAAAGGAAAATAATGCAAGAAAGAATAGATTTAATCGTTAAAATTTTAGATGAAAAAAAAGCTGAAGATATCAAAACCATTGACATGAGCGAGCAAGAATACTTTGTAAAATATGTCATTATCGCAGCTACTTTAGGAGAAAGACACGCTCTATCTTTGATCGATGAGCTTAAAACACAACTTAAAGCCAAAGGTGAGGAATTTTTAAACATAGATAGTAGTGAAGAATGGAGCGTGATTGATCTTGGTGATATTTTAATCCATCTTTTAACACCAGAACACAGAGGAATTTATAATATAGAAGAATTATTAGAAAATCTTAAAAAAGGTAGGGTTTAAAAAGGCTAAAATTTAATTAGCCTTTTAATTTTTAGAGATTATCGATATATTCTTTAATTTCTTTTTTGATCTTCTCTTTTTGTTCTTTTAAAGCTTCTTTTTTAGCTTTATACTCAGCCTTACTCATATAATCTTTTTGTTCTTTTAAAGCATCAAGTTCTTTTTCGATTTTTTCCACTTCTTGTTCTTTAAGTTTTTTAGCTTCTAACTTTTTATCATAAAACATAGGATCTTTAGCACAATCATTTTGTACTTGTTTTAAAGCAAGCTCTAAGCTTAAAGTTCTAGCTGTATCATTATGTGCTTTAGAAAAACTGATTTCTTTATTGATACGATCGATTTTTCTATCACATTCACTTGCACCAAAAGCAAAGGCGCACAACGAAAGTAGAACAAGTATTTTTTTCATTTTTAATTCCTTTTTAAAATAAATTTAAATCGCGAAATATTATCTCATCAATTCTTAGGCCTAGCTTTTATATCATCAAATAAAGCAAATACCATACTTTCAAGCTCTTTTGCTCTTTCTAAAGAAGTTGCTTCAAAGCGTGTGATAAGATAAGGGCTGGTGTTAGATGCACGAAGCAAAGCCCATCCATCGCCAAAATCTATCCTAGCTCCATCGATTTCACAAAGACTTTTAACACCTTTTAAAGCTCCTTTTTCAATCTCTTTTTGAAATTCTTCCACAAGTTTAAATTTTTCTTCTTCATTTACAGGAATTTTAATTTCAGGCGTAGTATAAAGTTTTGGTAAAGCTTTAATCATACTTTCTAAATCAAAACCTTTATAAACAAGTTCTAAGGCTCTTAAAAATGCGTAAATTCCATCATCATAACCAAAATATCTATGTTTAAAGAAAATATGCCCACTCACTTCAGCAGCTAAATCAATATCTTTTTCTTTCATCATTTTTTTGATATTAGAATGTCCTGTTTTTCCCATAAAAATAGTTCCAAATTTAGCCACTTCATCAAAAAGATTTTTAGAACATTTTACCTCGCCTAAAATGCGTGGACTAGGAATATTTTTAGCAAACAAATAACAAAGCTCATCCCCACAAAATACATGAGTTTTACTCAAAGCAACCATTCTATCAGCATCCCCATCAAAAGCAAAAGCTAAAGAATAATCTTGATTTTGATTTAAAAACTCTCTAATCGCACTTAAATTTTCTTCTTCTGTAGGATCTGGAGCATGGTTTGGAAACTGTCCATCAGGCTCTGCAAACATTACATGAGCTTTTAAATTTAAAGCTTTAATTAAAGGCTCTATCACCACTCCAGCCGCACCATTTGTGCAATCAACGCCAAATTTATAATTAAAATCCTTTAAAAAGCTAAATTGCTCGCACATAAATTTCACATAAAGGCTTAAAATATCGTATTTTTCTACTTCTAAATTTTCTTCAATATCATCATCTAAATGCTTATAAACTTCTTTTGAAAACTCTTTTAATTCCACGCCAAAAAAACTTTCTTTATTGATAGTGATTTTAAAACCATTATAATCTTTTGGGTTATGAGAGCCTGTTATCATAACATTTGCATCAAATTTCAAGCCCTCATAAAGACTAAAATATCCCAATGGAGTTGGTACAAGCCCTATATCATAGATTTTTATTCCCGCTTTGTTAAGTCCACTCACTAGATAATTAAAAAGTTCATTTGCACTATATCTTGCATCATAACCCACACTTACATTTTTACAGCCTTTATTTAGCATGGTTTGTCCTAAGCAAAAACCTATAGCCTTAACACTTTTTTCATTTAGTTCTTTGCCATAAAGTCCTCTTATATCATATTCTCTAAAAATCACATCTAACATTTTTTTCCTTCAAATTCATCTCTTCTTTGACCTAAATTTATCGTTTTTCTAAAGCAAATTTGGATAGAAAAGAAATTTTTGCTACAATTTTACATTAATTTCACTAAATGAAGGAAAATTTATGGATGAAGAATTAGAAAACGAAGAAACGAAAAAGAAAAAAGGCGGTTCACTTGTAATTATTATTGTTATTTTACTTTTTGTTTTACTTCTTAGTATTATGGGAGTGATTGCTTGGCTTATTTCAAGCAGTTCAAGTGATGAAAGCGAAGTCAAAGAAGCTCCAAAAGAAGAAGCAAAAGCCGATAAACCTAAAGTTTCAGCTCCTACCCAGCGAGGTAGTGATTTTGCCAATATAGGTCCTATGTTTCCACTTGATCCTTTTACCCTAAATTTACTTAGCGATAGCGGCTCAAGATATGTAAAATGCACTATAGAACTAGAACAAAATAGTGAACTTTTAAAACCTGAACTTGACAAAAAAGTTCCAGTGATCCGTGATATTATTATTCGTACATTAACAGCTAAAACTTTTGAAGAAGTAAGTACACAAAAAGGCAAAGAACGTTTAAAAGATGAGCTAGTTGGAAAAATCAATGAAATTTTAACCGATGGCTTTATTAAAAATGTTTATTTTACGGATTTTGTAGTTTCTTGATGCGTGTAGGCTGTGATATCATCGCCATTTCTAGGATAGAAAAAATTCATTCTAGACATGGCAAAAATTTTTTGGATAAATTTCTAAGCCCAAAAGAACAAATACTCATTAAAAATCCAGCAACTCTGGCAGGTCTTTGGGCTGCTAAAGAAGCCGCTAGCAAGGCTTTAGGTGTTGGAATTTGTGAATTATGCAGTTTTTTTGATATTGAAATATCAAAAGATGAAAAAAACGCGCCTAAATTAAAATATTCTCAAAAAATTACAAAAGATTTTAATATCACTCAAACTTCCCTAAGTATTTCTCATGATAATGGTTTTGCTATAGCCATAGTGGCTATAGTTTGATTATTTTCCTATAGTTTGCTTGTCTAAATTTCTTGAAAGTATGAAATCCACCACAGGTTGTTCTCTTTTGTTTGCTCTTTTGCAATGATCTTTTTGAAAAAAATCTGTGATTTTTATAACAATCCTTGCCCATTTTTTGCGATTTCTTTCACGCCACGCATGAGAAGAAACGCTCTCCCAAGCATAGCCATTAAATAAGCTTGCATTTACAAAATGATCTAAGGCTCTAACACCCTGTCTTGCTCGTGCAGTATTAAAAAAAGTTCCTATAATCACAATAAAAAGATATCCTAAAACTGCTAAAGGTACTATCGCACAAAGCAGAATAGTCCCTGCTAATTTTTCTTTTAAGCTTCCTTTTAAGGTGCGTTTTACACGACGACGAAAATTGGCGCGAATTTTAGTTCTAACTCTTTTCATAGCTTTCTTTTGCTAAATTTTATCCTCATACCATTAGCCGAACGCACTGTTAAACGCCCTACTACATCAGGTACAAAACCTTCTTCAAGTTCTAATTTGTAAGTTTTTAAAATATTAGCCAAAATCAAAATCGCTTCTTGCATAGCAAAACCTTGTCCTATACAAATTCTTTCCCCTACCCCAAAAGGCAAATAAGCATCTTTTTTGTATTCTCCTTCAAAACGAGAAGGATTAAATCCATGCGGATTTGTCCAAAATTCTTCATGTCTGTGTATCAACCAAGGAGCAATCACCACCCCAGAACCTTTTTTAATAAGCTTATCTCTAACTTGGGTATCTTTTTTTGCCTCTCTTGCAAAAAACCCAACAGGAGGATAAAGTCTTAAAGATTCTTTAAAAATATTTGTTAAGTATTTAAACTGTCTTAGATGCGAAATTTCAATGACTCCACCCTGTAAAACCTGAGTAATCTCCTCGTAAGCTTTTTCTTGCTCCTTAGGATAAAGACTAAGCAAATAAAGCGTCCATGTCAAAGAACTTGCTGTGGTTTCATGTCCTGCTAAAAAAAGCATAGCCACTTGATCTAAAATTTCCTCAAAAGAAAAACGCTTATTTGTATCAGCATCCACTACTAAAAGCAAAGATCCTAAAATATCTTCAAATTCTGCATTATCTGCCATATCATATCTTGGTTTTATGATATCACTTAAAACCTGTCTGATCACATCTCCGGCCTTAGCACGCTTACGATCTCCTAACACATAAGAAAGCCATTTTGGAAAACGAAACATACGACGCATGGCTGTATGCACGCTTTGCTCTTGAAAAGTCACAAATGCGTTTAAGATTTTTTTACCTTTTTCCTCATCGAGTTTTGAAGACATAATAGTGCGAAAAATCACATCAGCGGTAATAAAAGTCATAGCTTCATCTACTTCGATAACAGCATGATTTGGATACTTGCTAAAACGATCCATCATATCTGCCACAGCTTCACTCATAAGATTAAACACTTTATTGATACGAGTCATTTCAAAACTTGGACGCAAAAGCTCTCTTTGTTTTTTCCAAACTTCACCATTTGTAGTAAAAATACTCTCCCCTAAAAGCGGACTTAAAAGCTCATGCAAAAATGCACTTTTAGGAAATTCTCTAACCTCATCAACCATCATTCTTTTAACTTCTTTAGTGTCATTTATGACATAAAGATCAAAATTTGGCATCTTCACATAGCCTGTTTGCATTTTATAACTACGCTCATAAAGCCCATCAAGCCAAGATCTACGCTTTAACAAAAAAGTTAAAAGTGTAGAAGCTTTATTTTTATAAGGTTTTGGAAAAAAGGGACATTCACTCATATTTTTACCTTTTCTTCTAAAAATTTAGGCATTATGATGAAAGAAAAAAAATCATAATCACCTTTAACACTAATACTATAAAGATATAAAAAGTGCGCTTTGTTTTTATCTCTTTTTATTTTTTTATACTCATGTTTTTCATATAAAGTGTGAAATTTAGTACTTAAAAATGGGGGTGTAAATTTAGCATTTACACCACTCGTGCGGAAAAAATCCACTTGAGGAAAACATGCTCCATCAATAATCGATGTGTAATCATACCATTTTAAATCAAACCTTGAAACAAATTCAAGCTTCTTTCTAAATTCATCTGCTTTTTTTTGATAACTCACTAAAGGTATACATTCTCCTAAAGTAAGAATTTTTAATTTACGAAGTAAAGATAAATCTAAATTTTGTCTCAAAATACACTCCAAAACTTCTATACAAACTATAGTTCCAACACTATGTGCTACTAAAATAAGCTCATAATCTTGTTTGCTTTCGTTTTGTTTTAGCTTCTCTACTATAGCATTTGCAAAAAGCTTGATTCTTTCTTGCATAGTGCCTGTTTTTTTATCTTGCCAAGTAGCACAAAAAGCACAAATTCTTGCTATCCAAAATACAGCTAATTTCTTACCTAATTTAAATAAAAAATGATTTAGTAAAAATCCTAAAAAACATCCTATAATGATAGCTAAAGAAAAATGCATATAATTTTGCAAAAAAGCAAAACTTCCAAAAGCTAAAACCAAAGAAAATAGTAAAGAAAATAACACATAAAAAAAAGGATAATAACCTGTGATAAGTTGATAAATCGACTCTTTGCCAAATTTGATAAAAAGCCCTGTGATAGTATAAATTCTAAAAAAACTATAACAATCTGCTAAGGCATCTTTATAATTTTCTGACCAATTTTTCTTAACAATATCATTCCATGTTAAAAAATGATATTTAGTTTGCACTCCCTCGCAAGAAATTTTAAAAAAAGGAAATTGCTCATTTTTTTCAATTTTACTTAAATCAGCTTCAATGTTAAAAGCATGAGAATAATCTTTTAGGTTTTTTTTAAATAAATCATAATAAAATCTATAACTTTTAGGATCATATCCTGCTATATAAAATACTTCCCTATTCATACAATATTTCTTTTTACTTTTAATTATAACAACTTTGCTTTAAAAGCTCTCTTAATCAAAGCTTTTTAGTCTTATTTGTCTAAAAAGAAATTTTTGTAAAAATTGCCGTTGAATTGATTAGTTTGTAAAAGGTATTTCTTAAAATTACATGCCAAAATAGGATTGGGTTTATAAGCATGAGCTTCACGCCAAAAAAATTGAAGCTTCTTTGGATAAGATAAGCCTTCAAAATCATAAAAAGCATTGCCACAAACCTTAGTCGGACAGCCTTCTAAAATAGCACTAAGGCCTACTGTTGAATTTATAGTAATACAACCTAAAGCCTTTCTTAAAAGAACTGGCAAGTGGGTATCATGAACATATAAAACCCTTCCTTCTACATGATATTTTTGACTTAAATCATTTATGAGTTTAGAATAATTCTTATAACCCCTATCCATGGGATGGTGTTTAAAAACTAGATAAGATTTAGCTCTTGCATGGTTTGCAAAAGAAAGTATGGTTTCCTCTATAAAGTGCTCTATGCTTTTTTTGTAATGATATTTAATTTGCGTATCGCTATAAACTTGTAAAATCGCCAAAAAGTACTTTTTTTCTAAATTATAAATCTTTTCATTTAGTTTTTTTTCTGTAATCTTGTAAAGATATTTTCTGTATAAAGATCTAAACCAAAATAAAAATTCAAAAGGATATAAAGTGCGATGATGAAGTTTGTTGTTAAAAAATGGGGCCAAAATAAAAGCAAACAACCAATACAAAAAGGCATCAAAAGCCATAAATTTAAATCCACCTGGAATTTCTTTTATGCTTTCTTTGGTAAAAATATTTTGAGAAAGATAAAAATTTTTATCACGCGGTAAAGAAGAATTTGCATTCACCCCATCTTTTTCCAAAGTAATACAATAAGGCCTTAAATATCCTTCTTCAAAAATCCATATTTCAACTCCTAATTCTTTAGCCACTTTAATAGCCTTAGCATGGATAATACGACAATCATTATACATTAAAATAGCATCGATTTTTTTGCTTTGAAAAAAATCTCTATAGAAATTTTCAAGATCTTTTTCATCGCACTTACACCTCGTTCCACTAGGATAGAAAAAAAAATCTCCACCGTTAAAATTGAGTTTAAAAACTTTGGTTTGTTTTTTTTTCATTTTTATTGCAAGAAGGTGAAAAAAATTTCCCACAGGTCCTTGCAAGAGTAAAACATTTTTACCGCTAAATTCTTTTTTAATTTTAGTGCTAAATCTCATTTCTTTGCTAAAAATTCATAAAATCTTCTTATTTTTCTAAGTATAAAAGTTTTAAAATCTATTGCCAATTTTATATATTTTTTTGAAAAATAAGCTTTTTGTAAATTTAGCATTATATCTAAACAAACTTCAATTTCACATAAAGTTTTTGTTTTAGGATTTATATATCTTGGATATGTGATCAAAGCACCTGCTACAAGCTCTTCTAGGCTTAGTTTTCTTGTTCTTCTTTCGCATCTATATTTATCTTTTGTTAAACCCCAGCCCGCATAAAAAGGCATGCCATAAGTAAAAACTTTTTTAGCTCTTAAAAGAGCATCAAAACCACTTGTAGAAGTAATAGTGTGAATTTCATCAGCAATTTTTATAGCACTATCAATACTGCAATCTTTTACAATCTCATCACAAAATTCCAAGATGAGTGTTTCATCTTTTAAACCTACACGGTTGCCGCTTAACACATCAGGATGGGGTTTAAAGATGATATAAGCATCTTGATTTTTAGAACGTACCTCCTTAAGCAAATCAAGAGTAGATAAGCCAAAACCTCCTAAAATCATCGAAGCATCATCTTCAACTTGAGCGGGGATTAAAATAACCTTTTGTCCTATTTTGGCATTGATTTTTAAGTCTTCATGCTTTAAACCATTATATTTTGAAAAGCGGTTCTCAAGTAAGGTTTTTATAATATTTTTTGCCCTATTTAGCATATTTTTATCAAAAATTTCATTTTGCAAAAGTTCTTCTAATTTGCTTACTTTATTTGGATCTATGTAAAGTCCTTTATCATCAACGATTAAAGAAAAAGGGCGCGTAAGATCAGAACCTAGTGAAATTGAGCGGATAAAACCATCTTCCACAAAAGAAACTTTAGGGGTAAAACTAGTTAAATTTTGCTCTTTTGCCTTTACTAAAAGCAAATTTTTAAGAGTATTTTCATCATATTTTTTACCCCAAATAAAGAATTTATCATCTTCTTTAAGCTTGTATCTAGCTAAAGATTTAATAGAATTTAAAAAAATAATTTCATTATTTTTAGCCTTAAAAAAAGGCTTGATAAAATACCTTTTCCATAAGGTAAAGCCTAGCATAAAAAGTCTATTAGAATTTGCCTTTTCTATATCTTTATATTTTGCTAAAGTTTGAATAGTATCAAAAATATTACTTTTTTGATTTAAATAAGGATTAAAATACTCGCTATAAAGTATATAAGCAGCATAGAAAACTTCTTCTAAACTTCTTTTTTGCATCCTTCTTTTACACTCTAATTTATCTTTTGTTAGACCCCAACCTGCATAAAATGGCATGCCATAACAAACACACTCGCATTCTTGTATCAAAGCTTCAAAACCCATACCAGAAGTTTTAGTATAAACCTTATCAAAAAACTCAAGCAAGGCTATGGGATTAAAATTTTCACTGATTAAAATACATTCTTTAGGTAAGGAATTTATATCTAAATCACTTTGTTTTTTACCACTTAAAACATCAGGATGGATTTTTATATAAATTTTAGAATCAGGATTTTCTTTTATGGCATCTTTTATCATATCGACAGTTTTAAAATCTTTAGCAAGCCCAAATTCAAGAGAGGCATCATTAGCCGTTTGAGCAATAATTAAAACACGTTTTTCATCTTTTTGAAAATAATCATCTGGGATATCAAGATTGTTATTATACTTGCTAATTTTATATTTTTTGATAAGCTCTATAGCTTTTTTAGCTTGCTTGATTTCTTCACCTTTAAATTCATAAGTATTTAAAAGATTTTCAAGTTTTGAAGGCATTGTTGCATCATAATAAATGCCTATATCATCTTTAACCATAGAAAAACTTGGGCTATTTTCAACCCCTAAGTTTAATGAGCGGATAAATCCATCTTCTAAAAGTATGAATTTAGTATTATATTTTTTAGCTAAATTCATAGCTTTTAAACCTGATTTTTTACGTCCCCAGCCAAAGAAAAGATCATCTTTGTTGATTTTTAAATTTTTCTTATATAAAAAAATGGTATAAAAATTTTTAACATTAGTGATAAGTTTTTTTGATGTTGAGTAATACTTCATAAATATTTCTTTTAAAAATATTTTTAAAAGAATTATAACAAATTTTTTATATCAAAAATTCAATTCTATAATTTTTATCAAAATTCAGAAAAAATATTTATATTTTTATTTTTTTGATATCTCAACCAATAACCCGCCATCATCGAAGAAATTAAAACAGTTAAAATAAGTGTTGTAAAAAAACTTACATTAATAATCTGATAATAATAGGCAACACTCGCTAAAACTATTCCTGGGCCACCTCTAGCATTCATAGTAATTGCAAAATTAATTCTTGAAATATTAGAAATTTTAACAAAATTTAATCCTATATAACAACCTAAAAATTTCAATAAACACGCAAGAATTAGGAAGAATATAAACATGTTAAAAGAAAATTCATGCATAATATTTAATTGAATACCGATTAAAGCAAAATAAATAGGAATAAAAAATGAAAAAGCCATATCTGAAATACCGTTAACTTTTTCTCTTAATTCTTGATGATTATTTAAAATATTTTTTATTAAAAAACCTACAAGAAATGAAGTATACATAGGGTTGATATGAATCATATTTAAAAAAGCTATAGATAAAAATAACACAACAAAGCTTAAAGTAAAAAAATCAATTGTACTCATGCGAAAAGAAATTTTTTCAAAGAAATGAGAAATTACCTTCACAGCTATAAATAAAAATAAAGTAAGAAAAGCGGTTTTAAGATTGCTCATTAAAGTTAAATCTTGATTTGTTGCGGCATTAATAGTAATATTTAGTAAAATCCATAAAAACAAATCTTGTATTGTTGAAGTGGTTAAAACTATGCTTGCAAATCTTGTTTTAATCACTCCTATATCAAAAAATATTTTTGATATCACAGGTATAGAAGTTACAGCAATGGCTATTAAAAAAACCAAATCAAAAGATAAATCATTCCCCTTTATTCCAATAAAACTTTCTTTAAAATAATCAATAAAAAAATATCCCACACCAGCAGATAAAAAAGTACCACCTAAAAATAAAGTAGAAATAATCTTAATATTTTGTTTTTCAAAACTAATTTGCGTATTAAACCCTGCAATAAACATTAAAAATATCAAACCTAATTGATAAAAAATATTTAATATCTTCCCTTGCTCGTTAAATCCATTAAAGATATCTGTAAGTAAATCAGGAGCAAAAATATACAAACCACTTGCCCCCAAAACAAAACCACCAAAAATTTCACCAATTACTTTTGGGGCTTTAAATAAAGTAAATAATTTTCCAAAAACAAAAGAAGAAAATAATAAAACTCCTAAAGATAAAAATATAATACTAATATTCTCAGGACTTAAAGATTCAAATTTCATATTGCTTTCTTAAAGAATGATTTTTTCATTATTGATTTCATCTTGTATTAAATTTAAAATCTTAACACATTCTTCTACATAGTGTCCTACAGCTGTTTCTTCAGAAAGTTGCACACCAAAAACTCCACTTTTTGCGATATTATATAAATCATCAATTTCTGCAATAGTAGGAATGGGTTTTTCTTCCATATTTTTTAAAATTTGTGTAGCTAAAAATACTTTAATTGCATTATGATGTGCCATTTCTACAATATAATTTTGAAAACGTGGAATTTTTTCTATACCAATTTCTGTGGATAAATCTCCTCTATCAATTAAAATATATTCTACTTCTTGCAAAATACTGTATAAATTATTTACTGCTTCTAAAGTTTCAATTTTAGAAATAATCTTAGTATTTGAATGAAGCACTTGTTTTAATTCTTGTATATCACTTGCTTTTCTTACAAAAGAAGCTCCTACATAAGCTATATCAAACTCATTGCAAAGCTTTATAAGTTCCTTGTCTTTTTCAAATAAAAAAGGAATATTATCATGCAAATTTCTTACATGCATACCCTTATTATTTAAAAGCAATCCTGTGCTTTTAGATGTAAATATAATTTCTTTATCGTTAACTTCTTTTACAATAAATAAAAACACACTATCATTTGCATAAACCTCCATACCTGGTTTAACAAGCTTATAAAATTCTTTATAGTTAAATTGATCAATTTTTAAAGAAAAATCCTTATCTTTTTCTACTTGAATAGCTTCGCTAATCCCTGAAGTTCTAATTTTATTTCCTGGCAAATCAATCAAAATATCAATATCAGCTTTTTGTTTTCTTAAATTAATAATAGTATTTTTAATACTCTCTATATCTCCATGAGCTCCATTGATTCTATAAATAAATTTATCTTGATGAATTTGATTAAGATTTATCTTTCCACCTAAACTAGGACCTGTTGTTAAAATAAGCTTCTTCATTATCAATCCTTTAATCAATAAAAATATTTTCTCTACCTAAAGCAAGTATACTAGCAGAAATTTCTGAACGCATCATAAGTTCGCTAGGAATTTTACCCTCGCTTAAATCCTTTCTAATTTGCGTACCACTAATTGCAATTCTATGTTCTTTATAATGTGCACAATTTTTTTCACTCACAATTTTTTGACATTTAGAACAATAATAAGGTTCTTTTAAAAGTAAAAAATCTATACCTAAATCATAACGCATTGATAGATCTTTAGCCAACTTTTGCGCCTCGTAAATTCCGTAATAATCTCCCACTCCCGCATGATCTCTACCAATGATAAAATGGGTACAACCCATATTTCTTCTAAGTAAAGCATGAAAAATAGCTTCTTTAGGACCCGCATAACGCATAGCAGTTTGTAAACCTTGAATATAAACTCTATCTTTAGGATAAAACTTATCAAACATAGTTTTATAAGCACTCATCACTGCTGCTTCGGTAAAATCTCCTTGCTTTTTCCAGCCTGTTAGAGGATTAATAAACAAAGCATCGCAAATTTCAAGCGCAATTCTTTGCAAATGTTCATGAGCTCTATGAATAGGATTTCTTGTTTGAAAACCCACTATGGTCTTAATATCAGCATTAAAAACATCTTTTAAAATATTTTTATATAAAGAATCTTTATAAAATTCTTCTTTAAGTTCTATTTTTCCACCAACACGCAAAGAAGAGCGTTTTTTTTCTTTTATAATACCAGGATGTTTTTCATCTTTAGTTTGAAAAATTTCATAAAGATCCTGATCTTGAACGCAAAATTTATCTTCGATTTGAATATTTCCTATAAATTTGTCTTGATAATATAGATCTTGCTTTTGTCCCACATAAATATCTTTAAAATCATCCACTTCTAAAGTAATAGGCAAGGTCCATATTTCACCATTTAAAAGTTGCATTTCATAAATTACTTTTTTATATTCTTCATAATTCATAAAACCTTGCAAAGGATAAAACACACCGCTAGCAAAATATTTTAAATCTAGGAAATTTTCATGGGTAACTTGTAACATTTATTCGCGCTTTGAATTATCAAAATTTTGAGAAAGCGCTGTTAAAATAAGGCAAACTTTATCATCAAGTGCTGTCATTTGAGTATTGTCAATCACTAAATCAGCTTTTGGTTCATCATACGGAATATCTACACCCACGACATTTGAAATTTCACCCTTTAAAGCTTGGGTATATAAATTCTTTTTATCACGTCTTTTCAACTCTTCAAATTCACATTTTATATAAATTTCAAAATAATTTTTTAAATATTTGCGGTTATACTCATAAATTTCATTCCACATAGAAATCGCACTTACGATAACTATCATTCCTTGATTACTTAAAAAACGAGCAAAATCGGATCGTTTAAAGGATACATCCATACGACCTTTTTTATCATAGGAAAAACATCCCAAAAGCTCTCTTAACTCATCTCCATCAAGATAGATAACATTGTCATATTTCTCTTTTAATTTTCTATACAATGCTTGTGCTATATAACTTTTACCACTTCCTGCTAAACCTGTAAGCCAAATAGTTAAATTATATTTCATTACACATCTGCTCAAATTTTTGATAATATTTCCATTGTTTTAAATATTCAGGATAATTCTCATTAACATAAATTAAATCTTGATCTAAAATTTTTTTTAATCTATGTCTTAAATCTTTTTTGTTTTTTAGATAATTAAGAATTTTATCCTCTGTTATTAAATGATCCCTAATTTTTTTCTCATGCTTCTCTAGTGCATTTATATAGTTATTGAGATATTTTTTACTAGCTAAAAATAACTCTTGATTATTTATAAGTATATCATATTTTTCATTTAAAATTAATAAGATAATATTATCAAACATAAGTTTTTTATCATCAAAAATTTTTGAGGTTATATCTGAAAAACCATCTTTATTTGAATGAATTTGATGTGTTGTAATGATAATATCAACTTCATTCTCCAAAGAAGAAATACTATCATCCTGATCAATACTTATCAAATCGGAGGGATGTAGACGCAATATTATCGGTAGATATATCAGATCACCCTGATTTCTATTAACTCTACCACTAAACGGGATAAGATCGCTTGGGGGAATAAAGTCATATTTATTAGCCAATTTAACAAAAGAATCAAAAGCTGTTTTTTTATCGATATCTAAAAAATTAATGCACTCAATTTTATTAATATGATTAAATTTTTTTATTATATTCAAACGCCTTTGTGTTGTAAAAAATAATCCATTTTCAGCATCAAGAATAACTCTTTCAATAGAACTAATTTCGGGAATATGCTTTTCTAAATCTGAATAATAATAATCAATATTAGGGAAAAGATTGCAAAATGGAGTCTTTAAAGAAAGTATTTTTATTCCATCATTAACATTCTCAATAGTCTTATCGCTTATATGATTAATCATATGCTTAATTACCGATATAGGATCCCTAACTACAAAAAATATTATTTTAATATTTGGTAATAATGCATAAAATTTTTCACAAAATTGATTTATATGTGTAGAAGCAGTAATTAAAAGATGATTGGTGTCTGTCTTTTTGTTTTTTTGAAGTTCACAATGATGAAAAAATATATTTCTATAATCTTCCCAAAATGTAGTATAAGTTTTGAAACAAGAAAGTTGAAAAAATAATAACATCGCCATAGATCCACTGCCAGAATTAGCCAAAAATAAAAATCTATATTCATTTAAAGGTATATTTAAACTCCAAAACAAATCGGAAGATAATTTTTGAGATTGAACATTATTGTAATCTAATAAAGGAGGGAATGGATGTTGATTCTTTTTATATCTTTTATTAAATTTATTAGACAAAAACCATTTCTTTATCATTTCCAAATGATTTAGTGTATAATTAAAATTTTGAAAAATAACTTTTAATGCTGGTATATAATTTTTATGCAAATCTAAAATAATTTTCAAATTACCCAAATTACACATGAATAAATTTTTATTTTCAGCGAGTATAGTATAAATATTTTCTTCAAACTTTTTAGAAAGATCTAAAATTTCTTTTATTATTTTATAATCTTTTTTAGTTTGTTCTATATTTTTAAAAAGAAAAAAATACCCATCTTTAAACTTATTCATATCAGCCTTGATTAAAACTTCTCCTAGCATATAAGATAAATGAAATTTATATCTCAGGGATTCACTATAATCAGGACATGTTTCCAAACTTGGATATTTAAGTTGAGGAAAGATTTGTATGGTTTGTTGATAAATTTGTTGTTCTTTTTTATGTTGTTTTTTAATTTTATAAAGTTTTTTAAATAATGCTATATACCCCCCCCCTCCATTTTGTTTAAAATCAATCATAGCTTGACCCAGTTTATAGGCTAAATGATTTTTTATTCTTTCTATAGCTGAGTTTGGGTTATACATAGGGTTTCTCCTTTAAAAATGGCTTTGGTTGATTGTAAAATTATAATAATCCTCAGGCACGCCAATATCTATAAAATAATCATCAAAAATTTCAGCTCTAGCCTTTAGTTTTTCATAATTTTCTTGTAAAAACTCTTCAAAAGAAAATTTTTTCTCTAAATCAAATTCATTAAAAATATCTTTAGTTAAAAGATAAATTCCACCATTAATCAAACCCTGTGTTTTAAATATTTTTTCCTCAAAGGAAATCACAAAACCTTGCTCATTAACATTTACTGTGCCATATCTATCAAAATCATTCATTTGTTTTAAAGCGAGGCAAATTCTACTTTCATTTAGTTTTAATTTACTTAAATCTATGTCAAAAAAAGTATCGCCATTTAAAACATAAACCTCGTTTTTTATAAATTTCAAAGCCTCTTTTATAGCTCCACCCGTTCCTAAAAGCTCTTTTTCGATGCTGTATTTTATTTTTATATCCAAAAACTCATCTTTAAAATATTTTTGTATTACCTCATACTTGTATGATACTGCTAAGATAACTTCTTTTATGCCTTGTTTTTTAAGATACTCAAAAATAAATTCTAAAAAAGGCTTGTGATTTATCAGCGCCATAGGTTTTGGAATGTCCTTTATAACGCTTTTAAGTCTTGTTCCTAAGCCGCCACAAAGTATTATTGCTTGCAAGAAAAACCCTTGCCAAAAAGCTCTTCTTCGACAATAGCACAAATAATATGCCCTATTAAAATATGTGCTTCTTGAATTCTTGGCGTGCAAGTTGAAGGCACTTTTATACAATAATCACAAAGCTCATTCATAGCCCCGCCACTAGCTCCACTTAAGCCTATGCTTATAATTTCTTTTTGCTTGCAAAGCTCTAGAGCTTTTAAGATATTTTTACTATTTCCACTTGTTGAAATGCTTATAAAAATATCTCCCTTAACACCTTGAGCTTGCACTTGTCTAGCAAATAAATTTTCATAACCATAATCGTTGCCAATAGCAGTTAAAATACTTGTATCTGTAGTAAGTGCAATACTTGCGATCCCTGGTCTATCAAAATAAAACCTACTTACAAATTCCCCTGCAATATGCTGTGCATCAGCTGCGCTACCACCATTTCCTGCAAGCAAAGTTTTGTTACCATTTTTATAAGCTTTTATGACTTCTAATGAAGCATTTTTAATAAGAGTTATTAAATTTTCATCTTTTAAAATTTGCTCTTTTACTAGAATCGATTCTTGAAAATGTTCTTTTATATAAGAATTTAAATTCTCCATGATTTAACTCCCTCTTTTGTAAATGAAAAATCTTGCACATAACCTTGCTCTTTACTTAAAGCTTTGATTAGGTTGTATTTTTTAGTAGGATCTACAAAGAAAAACATAAATCCACCTGCTCCTGCTCCACTAGTTTTGCCACTATAAGCTCCATTTTGCATAGCTAAATGATAAATTCTTTCAAGTTCGTCATTACTAACAATTTCAGAAATGATTTTTTTTGACTGCCAAGATTTTCCTAAAATTTGCGCCAAAGTATCAAAATCCGCCTTAAACAAAGCTTCTTTCATCTTTATAGCATCTTGTTTTATGGCATGCATAGCTTCGAGAGATTTTTCATCTCCAAGTTTTCCTTTTTTATGCTCTTCTATATCTTTTGCTTCTCTTGTGATATTTGTAAAATAAAGCACAGTTCTAGCTTCAAGCTCACTAGCTATCCAGTTTTTAATACGCAAAGGATTAACAATCACTCTTTTATTATCATAAAATTCCATAAAATTAAAGCCACCAAAAGTTGCGGCATATTGATCTTGTGCTCCGCCTACTATGCCTAAATCTTCTCTTTCTATCTCATAAGCAAGTTTAGCGATTTCATATTCCCCTAAAGGTAGATTAAGCCATTCTGAAAAAGCCTTTATAACTCCTACAACCAAAGTTGAGCTTCCGCCCAAACCACTACCACTTGGTACATCTGAGTATGTATGTAAAGAAAAACTCAAAGGTTTTTTTGTAAAATCTTTTACAATACGATTATAAATGCTCTTAAAAATATCTAATTTTCCATCATTTTCTAAACACTCTTTGCTTTCATACTCAGAGTAAGAATTTGTATCAGGAGAATCAAAAATGATTTTTCCATCTTCTCTTTCGATCAAAGTACAATGTATGTATAAAGATATAGTCGCATTTAAAACATAACCTGTGTATTTATCGCAATATAAATTTATATCAGTCCCCCCGCCTGCTAAACCAAGGCGAAGAGGAGTTTGCGTGCGTATGGTTTTCATCTATTTAAAGGAATCCTTCCTTTTTTTATCTCATCTCTCCAATGATTTAATAGATCCTTAAACATTTTTCTAGCTGAAATTTCTGGCTTCCAGTTGATAAAATTTTTGATTTTTGTGTTATCAAACATTTGATAATCCGCATCAATAGGGCGTAATCTTTCTTCATCTTGTTCTATTTTTATATCTTTTCTTGTAGAAAAAGATAAAAGAATTTCTATAACTTCAGGGAGCTTAAAAGCCTCTTCTCCTGCTATATTAAAAGCTTCCCCACAAGGAACTTTTCCTTTTTCACTTTCAAGAGAAAGTAGATAATAAGCCCTTATAGCATCTCTGGCATCTTGAAAGGTTCTTACGCTTGAGAGATTTCCAACCTTGATAATAGGCTCTTGATAACCCGCTTCAATCAATGCGATTTGTTTTGCAACTGTACTTTCAAAAAACACATCACTTCTTCTTGGACCGCTATGAGTTCCCATTCTAGTAACAAAAGTGCGAATCCCATAAGCTTCGCCATAAAATCTTCCCAAATAATCAGCGCCAATTTTGCTTATGCTATAAGGACTTGCACCATGAAAAGTTGTATCTTCATTTAGCTTAACACCTGCTTGTGCTCTACCATAAACTTCACTAGAAGAACAAATATGTACTACCGGATCGTATCCATCTTTTTGTCTTAATAATCTTATATTTTCCAAAATATTTGCTGTTCCTATTATGTTGGTTTGTAAAGTTTCTATAGGTATATCAAAAGAAGTTTTTGGGTAAGACTGTGCGGCCAAATGAAAGATCACATCCGGTCTTTTGCTCTCAAAAAGTTTTTGAATACTTGAATAATCATTTAAATCTGCATAAAAAATGCTAATTCTATCTTTTTTATTTATCCTATCACTTAAATGATAGATATTGTCCATAGGTTCTTGCCAACGCATCATACCTATAACATCATAGTCTGTGTTTTCTAACAAAAAATCTGCCATTTGCGAGCCAACTTGCCCTGTAAATCCTGTAATTAACACTGTTTTTTTCATGATTTTTCCTATTGTCTTATATTTTGCTCTTTTAAATACCATTCATACATCATCTTAATGCCATCTTCAAGCTTAGTTTTTGCCTTCCAGCCTAGAGAATTAATCCTCTTACAACTTCCTAATTTTTTCATTGTTCCATCTGGTTTATTGATGTTAAAAACTAAATTACCACGATATTTGACAATGCGTTTCACAAGTTCTGCTAAATCTTTAATACTTATATCTTTGCCTGAGCCTATATTTATATGTGTATTTCTAATTTCAACTTCATTATTTTCATATAAATCATTGAAATTTACTTTTTCCATGACATACACACAAGCATCAGCCATATCATCAGCGTGTAAAAATTCTCTCATAGCCTTCCCACTACCCCAAATTTCAACTGAATTTTCTGTAATACCAAATCTATTTAAGTAATTTTTAACTTCATTTTCATCATTGAAATTTAATAAATATTGTACTTTAGCAACGCCTTCTTCTTGCAATACTTTAGCTAAGTGCATTTTTCTTATAAAGGCTGGTAAAACATGCGATGTTTCTAAATTAAAATTATCATTTGCTCCATATAAACTACAAGGCATAACTGAAATAAAATTAGTCTTATACTGTAAATTATAACTTTCGCACATTTTAAGACCTGCTATTTTAGCTATGGCATAAGGTTCATTTGTGTATTCTAATTTACTTGTTAAAAGATATTCTTCTTTTATGGGTTGCGGACATTCTCTAGGATAAATACAAGCAGTCCCTAAAAATAATAACTTTTTAACTCCATTTAAATAAGATTGATGAATAACATTGTTTTGTATCATTAAATTTTGGTAAATAAAATCCGCTCTATAGGTATTATTTGCTCCAATTCCACCAACTTTTGCTGCGGATAAAAAAACATATTCTGGCTTTTCTTTTACAAAAAAATCAGCCACAGCTTTTTGATTTGTCAAATCAAGCTCCGAATGAGTTCTAAAAATTAAATTACTATAACCTTTATTTTGTAAATTTTTTACAATTGCCGAACCTGTTAAACCTCTATGTCCTGCTATATAAATTTTAGAATCTTTAAGCATTGCAAACCCTTTGTATAGAATTTGCAAAACTACGAATATTATTTGCAAAAAGAGACTTGATATTTGTAAAGATGAAGTATTCAAAGTTTAATACCCCCCCCCCATCTAATCGAGCTGTTATTATTATTCTGAGTTTCTTGATTATTTTTATACCATTCATACATCATTTGAATTCCTTTTTCTAAATCAATTTTATGTTTCCAGCCTAAAGAATGAATTTTTGAGCAATCTGTAAATTTCTGCATTGCACCATCTGGACGATTTAAATTAAAAACTAAATTTCCCTTAAATCCTACTATATTTTTGATTAATTCTGCTAATTCTTTAATAGTGATATTCTTATGCGGACCTATATTTAAATGAGTGTTGATAATCTCAGTATTACCACCTTTTAAATCTTTAAAATCTATATTATTCATAATAAACAAGCAAGCGTTTGCTAAATCTTGACTATGTAGAAATTCTCTTGTTGGTTTTCCACTACCCCAAATTTCAACATTATCCTTATCTACGCCAAATTTTTTTAAATAATTCTTAGCTTCTTCAATGGAATCAAATTTTAAATCATTTAATAAGTCCTCGTATCGCTTTTCATTTAAAAGCTTGGCTAAATGCATTTTTCTTAAAATTCCAGGCAATACATGAGATTTTTCAAGATCAAATTTGTCATTATTACCATATAAATTTGTAGGAGTGATTGCTATAAAATTTGTATTGTATTGCAAATTATAACTTTCACAAAGCATCAAGCCTGAAATTTTAGCGATTGCATAAGGTTTGTTAGTATACTCAAGATCTCCACTTAACATTTGCTCTTCATTAGTTGGCAATGTTGCATTTTTAGGATAAACCGTAGTTGAAGCTATGAAAAGTAGTTTTTTTACTTTATGTAAATAAGCATTATGAATAACATTGCACTCTATCATTAAATTTTGATAAATAAAATCAGCACGATAAGTATTATTAGCTAGAATTCCACCCGCTTTAGCTGCTGCTAAAATAACATATTCTGGCTTTTCTCTCTCAAAAAAATCAGCCACAGCTTTTTGATTTGTTAAATCGAGCTCAAAGTGAGTTTTAAAAACAAGATTTTTATAACCTTGTTGCTTAAGTTCATTAAGTATAGCACTACCAACAAGACCACTATGACCCGCAATATAAATTTTAGAATCTTTTTGCATCATTTATCCTTACTCATCGCTAAAATATCACGCTCTGAAAGGATAGGAGAATTTGTTGGCCAATCTATACCAATTCTTTCATCATTCCATGCATAAGTAAATTGATCATGTGCATCCATATATTCTCCTAAATAAGCACATTTATAGTAATACACTGCACTTTCACTACTAACATAATGAGCGTTTCCAAAACCTGCTGGAACTAAAATGATTTGCTGATTATCTTGATTTATGATGAATCTTTCATGCTTCAAATAAGTTGATGAATCTTTTCTGCAATCAACCACAACTTGATGCACTTCTCCATAGACACAAGTAGCTAACTTATAAGTTTTTACATCACCATGGATACCGCGGATAACATTATGTTTAGAATGTATGAATTTATCGTGTATAAATTTTAATCCATTTGGCAAAAGATTATCTATAGCTTCACTTGTAAAAGCTGTCCAAATTTCACCTCTTAAATCTCTAAATTTATTAGGAGTTATAATATACACTCCTTTTAAAATTTTTGATTCTTGTATGTCAAATTCTATTGCCATTATTTTCCTTTATATTTTTCTTTTATAACTTTAGCTAAATCAATAGACCTTTTAATACACACATCCATATTATAATACTCCCATTCACCAAAACGACCATGAGAAATTAAATCGATAGAATTAAGATAATCGATCGCTTTTTGTTTTGATTTAGAATAATTTAAATCAAAAAATACGTATGCATACTCTGTAACATTATAGTCAAGTGGTTTTTTTAAAAATGGTATTTTTTGTCCTTCTTGCACTAGCTTATTATAAGAAATCTCACCTATAGCTTCTGTGGTGCAAAATTTTCCCTTTGGTTGAACTATGGAACCTGTATTAGAAATCCTATGAAAACCTATGCTTGGATCTGGAATATAACCCCAAGTAATATCTAAACTTCCATCTGTCTCCCAAAAAATATTTGTAACTTTATTGTATTTGAGTTTTTTAAAATAATTTAAAACCTCAACAGGGATATCTTTCAAAATTTTAGGAATAAAATCTAAAGGACTTGTGTTTATCAATATATCATATTTTTTTTCACCATTAACAAGCCATTGGTCATTTTCCTTTTTAATCTCCCTTACTTCATAATTTGTAAGAATATTAACACCCTCTCCTATAGCCTCTATAAAAGTATTTTGATTATTTGTTTTTGGATAATAAAAAGCAACATGAGACATTTTATCAGTTGCTTTACCAATCAATGACTTATAAAAACTCTCTTTTGTTGGAACTGGGAGTTTCATTTGCTTTTCATCCTCTATCCATACATTGTCCATATTTTTTGGCTCAATGCCCCAAATTTTAGTATTATAAGGTATAAAATACTCTTGTGCTAAAGTTGGACCAAAGTGATTTATAAACCATTCTTCAAGATTATTTCCTTTTTCATACGATGCACTAAACATTTCTTTTGTAATCTGAAAAGCTAAATCTGTGTTAAAACTATCAATTTCTTTAATGGAAAATTCTATAGGGTATGAAACCCAATTTTCTTTAAATAAAATTTCAGCTTTTCTAGGTAAGTAATTCCATTTATCTTTACTTAATACAGTGTTAAAAACAAAATCCAAAACATCGTTAAATTTAGAATTAAAACAATGACCACCGTTAACATGATAAGGCTTACCATCTACATCTTTTGTCCTAGCAATACCACCTATAACATCAGATTTTTCCAAAACTTCAATTTCAAAATCATCCTTTAGAAGTCTTGCAATAGACATGCCTGATATGCCGGCACCTATAATTCCTATTTTCATTTTTTTCCTTTATTGTTCTTAAAATACTTAATTATTTTGTATAATTTCATTGGGAATTTAATATAAGCTAAAAAACGCCTTTCTTTACTCGCTTCTATAAAAGCTTTCCCTATTTGATAGCTTAAATGAGTTTTGCATCTGCATTGTGCTTGTGATTGCAAAATATTATTATACTGAACTTTAAAAATTTCAAATTTATCTACATATGTTTTTATAAACTTAACATCATTTGCACCATATAAAAAATCTATCTCCATATTTTTAATTTTATCAATAATAATACAAGCAACCGAAAATAAATAGGGGAATTTAAAAATATAATCAACTTTTAAAAATTCAGGCATTACATAAGAATAAAATAATCCACCACCATATGGTTGTGGATTTTCTTGAAATAAAATATACATAAACAAATCTTTTTCATGATTATTAAGAAAGATATTTTCTAAAATAAAATCTGCTTTACTATATTTTTTCTGCAAAAGTAAATTATATAAAAGTAAAATTTTGTTTGCTATATTATTAGGGTCTAACTTTAAAGTTTCTTCTAAAAAAGCTTGTTGTTCAGAAAGCGGATGTTTTAATTCTTTACTTAGTAAATATAAATGTAGATAAGAAAAAGCTTGCTGAAGATGATGAAACTGAATAGTCGAAACGTAAGAAGAAATAATTTTCAACTGCTCTTCTTTGGAATAAATTTCATACAAAGACAATAATTTACTTTCCCTTGTGAGTATATTAGCTAAATTAGAAAAACCTGATCTTCCTGAAGTATAAATTTCCAGAGACATAGAAAGCAATATAAGCTCAAATAAAGTTTGTTGCTTTCTTGAGAAATTATGATTTGTAAAATCATCAACAATAAAAATATTGCTCAAATTTAAACTAAAAAAACAATATTCCTTCAATTGTCTAATACTATCCAAATCATCTCCAAAAATTACAATTGAATAATCTTTATTTTTTTGTTGGATAACATCCAAAACTAAATGAATTGGCACAGCTTTTCTAACACCAAATCTTGCAACCATTCTATCATCATAAACAAAACCACCACTTCTAAGATGAATTGATATAAAGTTATCACCCAATTGATTACTAACATGCATAGCAAATCGTAAAGAATCTTTAGCATCATCGCAAAAATCTAAAGTTAATTTTTGCCATATCTTTCTCAATTCACTATGATATTCTCTAGTATCAATTTCAGGAAATAAAATGGATAAGTCAAATTGAGTGCTTGACCATCCCCAAGAATACTGAGGGTCTTTAACAAATTCTGTCAAATGATATACATGATCCTTTAAAAACATTCCTTCACTTTGAATAAATAACTCCCCTTCATTAGTTTTTAATTTATTTGCATAAGAATATTCTTTGATAAATTGTTTAGAAAATAATTCTTCCTCTGTAAATAAATCGCTACCCTCTCTTATAATATTTCTTGCTAACAACTCCTCCTTTGACCATCTATAAAAATATTCTGGCCATATATATCCAAATTTTAAACCGACTTTAGAGCTAAGATAGATAGCATTCAAAAAATTTAGCATTCGTTCCCCAAATGCATCACTTCTAGCCGCCACAATTAATTTATCTTGCATACATAACCTCTCATAAAATATTAGCAATCTCCAAAGCTCTATCCAAAGCTTGATCCATATTATAGTATTTAAAATCTGCCAATCGACCAACCGGATAAAGATTTTTAACAAACCTCGACTCTTGTTTATATTTTTCATAAATATAGCTACTATCTTGTGTCATTACAGGATAATACGGCTCATGCCCTTTTTCTTTATTATATTCCAAAGAATACTCCAAGGCATAACTAGTTCCTTGAGCTTTTTGATGTGGTAACTTCTTATATTCCGTAATTCTAGTATAGCACTCAAAAGGATAAGCTACAACAGGAAATGGTTGTTTACTTTCTATATTTTCATGTCTCCATTCAAATTCTAATGTTCTATATGGTAATTTTCCGTATTTATAACCAAACAACTCGTCAAGAGCGCCTGTATAAATAACAGGAATAGTAATTTTATTTCCATATAAGCTTATATTATTTCCAATAATCCTGAGACTATCCAAAGCATCTTTATTTAAAACAACTTTAATATTTTTATGTTGTAATAAATTTTTAAAAAAGTAACTATAACTTATTTTTGGCATAATCTGAAATTTATCATCAAAATACCCGTTTTCATAAGAAAGATTCAATGGAACTCTCTGAAATATACTAACATCAATCTTATCTAAAGGTATTCCCCATTGTTTTGATGTATAAGGTTTGTAATCTTTCTCAAACAAAAAATTAGCATATACTTTAATTAAATCACATTTAGAATTTAATGCCTCAAATACTGTAATCTTTTTTCTTTCACCAAATTCTTCTTTTATTTTTTGCTTTAAAAATTTAGACTCATCCTTATTATAAAAAGTATCAATAGTATGAAAATTAAAAGGAACTGAAACTATTTTATCATCAATCTTAGCTCCGCAAACTAATTTATAATCAATCCACTCAGAATATTTTAATACAAAATCATATAAATATCTTTTAGATGTATGGAAGGTATGTGGTCCATATTTATGCACCAATATTCCATATTCGTCTACATAATCATACATATTTCCACCAATATGATTGCGCCGCTCCCATATTGTAACATTATTTCCTTTTTCTGCTAAAATTCTTGCTATGGTAGCTCCAGTAATACCCGATCCAATAACTAAAATATCCATTTTAAAGCTCTTTTAAAAAATTATTTAAACCTTCCTGTAAGGAAATTTTTGGTTTCCAATTTGGCAAACGCATTAACTTAGATGATGATTTACTAGAAATAGGTTCCATGATTTCATTGGGAGAATATTCACGAGCACCCCATTTAATATTTATTTTTCTTTTTGTATATTGTTCAAATAAATTAGCTAATTCTTTTAAAGTATATCTTGTATTTTCTAAAGTATAAATTTGATTATTGATAATCTTTTTCTCAATGCACATTGATATTAAAATATCAAAGCCATCAATAACATCATCTATATGAGTTATATCAATCTTTTGCTCCCCAGGACTCATATCTAAAATTTCTTCATTCAATGATATTTTTTTCCAAAAATTAAAAATTTTAGGCCTTATATCATTATTTCCATAATTATCATAGATCATTAAATTTACAATATCAAAATAAGAAGAATAAAAATTTGTTAAATCCATAAAAGCTTGCTTTGTTGCATCATATAAAGTCTTGGGTTTATAATGAATACTATTAGCGAATTGACTAAAAGTAACAGTATTAATAAAAAAACCAATTTTTAATTGCACAAAGATATCTAACAATTCTAAACCAAATAAAATATTAGAATTAAATAATTTTTTTACATCAGATGGAGAGTGTTTAGAAAAATATAAAGCAGCCAAATGAACAACCCCTTGTATATTTTCTTTTTGCAAAAACAGCAATAATTTATCAATATCTTCATCATAAGTATAAACCACACACTTATCTTTAATATTACTTATATCACTATTTTTTCTTACCAATGCAATAATATCATATTTATTATGATATTTTCTAATAAAATTTGATCCTATAAAACCCGTTCCCCCGGTAATTAAAATTTTCATATTTCTATCCCTATAAAATTTTTATCTATATATTGTCTATCTAAATCTTTTCTCGATATATTCCCGATCTCTAAAGGCCATTTTATCCCCCCCCCTCATAATTCTCAAATACATTGTGTCTATTTCTTTGATAAAAGTTATTTGTTGATATTATTGCTTTATCAAAAGGATTTATACCCCTATCAGCACTCGAATTAAATTCTTGAGTCACAAGATATAAGATTTCAGCCTCATCACTTAAAACTTGAAAACCATGTGCAAATCCTTCTGGTATATAAAGATATTTGTTATTTACTTCATTAAGCTCTATACTAAAATATTGTAAAAAAGTAGGAGAATTTTTTCTTATATCTATTGCTACATCTAAAATCGATCCCTTAAGACATCTTACAATTTTTGTTTCACAAAATGGCGGTATTTGATAATGCATTCCTCTAATAGAACCCTTTCCTATCGTTTTGGAATGATTTATCTGAATTATAGGTTTTTTCATCCCTATTTCTTCGAAATCATTGGCACAAAAATAACGTTCAAAATAACCTCTTTCATCACAGATAGGTTTAGGTTCAATAATATACACACCTTCGATACAAGCTTTCATAAAATTAAATCTGCTCATTATTACAACCCTTCAATAATTTTTTTTAATTGTTTAACGCTTATAAGTTCCTTTTTATTATAAAAACTTTTATACCACTCTATTGTCATTTTAATACTTTCTTCAGCTGTTAACAATGAATTCCAAGATAACATTTTTTTTGCCTTTGAGGTATCTAGCATTAATAAATTTGCCTCATGTGGAGCATTTAAATCAACCTTGTGCTGATAAGAAATTTTATCCCAAAAATTTTTTGCTATTTTCAATACTTCCTCCACTCTTAAATTTCCACTTACTTCTGGCCCAAAATTAAAACTTGTAGCAAACTCGGTATGTCCTTGTAATAATTTTGTCCCGAGTAATAAATAACCATATAAAGGTTCAAGGACATGTTGCCAAGGACGAGTTGATTTTGGATTTCTAATTTCAACTATTTTATTGCCAATACAAGCTTTAATAATATCAGGTATCAACCTATCCTCGCTCCAATCACCGCCACCAATTACATTTCCAGCCCTAGCAGAAGCAATTAATATTTGATGCTTACTACCAAAATCATTAGCATTAAAAAAACTCTGTCTCATAGAATCAATAACAAGCTCGGCACAAGCTTTGCTAGCACTATAAGGATCATAACCACCCAAAGTATCACTCTCTCTATATCCCCAAAACCATTCTTTATTTTTATAAACTTTATCAGTAGTTATTAACACAATTGCCTTTAAATTTTTAAGCTTTCTAGAAATGTTTAAAATATTTAATGTGCCAATTGTATTTGTTTGAAAAGTATTATAAGGATCTTGATAGCTTTTTCTTACTAGTGGTTGAGCCGCCAAGTGAAAAATAATCTCTGGATCGCTATTTATCAAAGCTTTTTCTAACTTTATCGCATCATTAATATCTGAAAAATAACTATTTTCATAAAGTCTTTCACCGCCAAGAAGGTCAAAATGATTAATCTTGGCATTTGGTTGCAAAGAATAACCATCAACCTTAGCACCAAGATTATGCAACCATAAACCCAACCAAGAACCTTTAAAACCCGTATGACCCGTAAGAAAAACTTTTGTATTTTCATAGATTTTAAACAACATAGCAACTTTTTCCTATCTATTAAGCCATAAAGCCCAAGGGGCTTTATTATTTATCCACATGCGTGTTAAGTCATTCTTATCTTTTAAAGTATCCATACATTTCCAAAAACCATAGTGCTTATAGCTATAAAGTTCGCTATCTTGAGCTAAATTTCTTAAAGGATCTTGCTCAAAAACAGTTTCATCTCCTTCTGTTATATAGTCAAATATCTTAGGTTCACACACAAAAAAACCTCCATTAATCCAACCTGTATTATTTAAATTAGTATCACCTTTAGGTTTTTCTGTAAAATTTTTTATACAATTTGTATCATTATCTATATCTAAAGCTCCAAATTTTCCTTCAGGCAAAACAGAAGTCATTGTAATAGCCTTACTATGACTTTTATGAAAATTTATCAACTCTTTAATATTCACATCGCTTACCCCATCGCCATAAGTAAGCATAAAAGTTTCATTACCCACATAAGGTTTTGCATATAAAATTCTACCTCCTGTCATAGAATCTTGTCCAGTATAAAGCATAGTAACTTTCCATGGTTCATGCCTAGTATTGTGAATTTGAACAGAATTATCTGACATATCTACTGTTATATCACTATATTGTGTATAGTAATTTATAAAATAATCTTTTATAATGTGACCCTTATAGCCTGTTAAAATAATAAAATCATTAAAGCCATAATAACTATAAATTTTCATTATATGCCATAAAATAGGTTTACCGCCTATTTCAACCATAGGTTTAGGCTTTAAACTTGTTTCTTCTGAGAGTCTTGTCCCTAAACCACCTGCTAAAATTAAAACTTTCATAACTTTTCCCCTTTATATTTTTCCAATAAAAAAACTTTATAAATTTGCTTAACTCGAAATATAAATAAGAATGGATTTTTTAAAAATACACTACCTAACCGATAAGCCAAATGATTTTTTATTTTAAAAATATCATCATAATCAACATAATCTTTTAGTTTTGGCTTGGGATTACATAAATTAAATTTTAACTTAATTTTATAAATTAATATATTTATCCTATGTAAAAATATAACTTTTAATACTCTATATGGAAGCGTACAAAAAGCTAATAAATTTTTCGTTTTAACTATCTCAAAACCTATCTTATAAGAAAGATATTCTTTAATCCTTAATGCAGCACCAAAAATAAAATGATTTTCTCCACTAATAATTTTACCAAAATAAGGGCTTTGTTTTGCATAATACCACCATAAATCATTACCAAAACGGCAAGAATCGTATAATAAAGGTTGAAAATATTTATAATATTGTAAAATTAAAAAATTATCTTTTGCTTGAACATATTCATTATAAAGAGATAAAGGCAAAACATTGATATCTAATTTATCATCAATAATTTTACTTTGAAAATTATAATATAAAGGAATATCACCTATGCGATCATTAAAAAAATAACTAATTAAAAAACCAAATATTCCAAGAAAACTGATCATTTCTCTATGCTTATTGAAAAAAACAGCATCTTCAGTTTTATATAATTTCTCTAATAATAAATTAAAAAAATCATTTCTTTCGCATTCTAAAATATTATAAACAATGAGCTCCGAATTAATGATTTTAAGATCTTGATTAATTTTTTTACCAATTTTAGAATTTGGCATAAAAGCTATAATACTATTATAAACATCTAACGAACAATTAATTGCTTTATTTTTATAAGATAATAATTCTAAAATATTATGCTTAATTAATAAATTATAACTTAAATAAATAACTTGATTATATTTTCTAAAAATTCTTGGAATAAAAATTTTATAATTATCAAAATTCAAACTATTTTTTGATTTGAAAAAACTATCGTTTTCCCTTATGCAACTAAAATTATCAAGCATAAAAAATCTCAAAGATATATATGACTTATCTTTAACAAGAGAAATTAATTTTTTTTCATCAGTTTTATCTATACATTCTATACATAAAATGCAAATATCATATACTGACTTCTCATCAGAATTTTCTATAAGAGATTGCAAAACAACACTTAGATAAGATATTATTAATTTATTATAAATCAAACAAATACCTATTGGATTTTCTCGTTGCACAGGCGTAATCGATTCTATTTCCAAATCCGTATTTTTAACAAAACTTATGGGCAATTCTTTATATCTTTTTTTTACATTATTGATTTGATATTGTATAAAAAAACTGGTTGCAATCTCTAAAGCCCAAGCTAATTCTCTTTGATAATGTAAACCTCTTAATTTTAAACTATTCTCAATATCATCACTCCATATTTCATTAAAAATAGTAAATATAAATTCCGCATATTCAAAAAAAAGATTTTTTTTCATAATAAACATATTAAAAGGATAAAAACCCTCTTTTTGATAAAATTTTTTTATAAAATTTTTATATTTATACAGTTTTGGATGTTTTAAAACAACTTCTTCAATTTTTAATAACATATCATCTCTACCAGCATATGTAAGATAACTTTCTAAAATATTTGAATATCGTTTATTCGAACATTTTGCAAAATTTAAAAATTCTGGAATAACTAAATCATATTCACTAAAATTAAAATGATCAGGTTTAATTAACTCTTCATATTCTCTATTAATAAAGCTATATGTAGGACAATAATTACTGAATTCTCTAGAAGCTAATTTTTTATTATTTGGATTAAAAATAAAATGTCTTCTATAATGCATAAACCCTATATAATCTGGATTCTCTAGTTGATTATAATTTTTCCACGCCCAATAAATTGCCGAAAATTCGCATAAATATCTTCTTAATTTAGAAAAATTTTCTCCAGTATTATCTCCAATCATATTTTTAGAGCTATAATAATATTCTTCATCTGTAAAAACAATATCATTTTCTTGAGATCTACACTGCATTTTTCCTATATGTATGGGTACAAAACTGCTATTTTGAATTATAGCTGCAATCTTATGATAAGTAATTAATATTTTAACATTCATTTATTTCTCTTTTTTATAGTTTTAATTTTAAATAAAAAACTTAATGGATTTTTTAAAAACAACTTACCCAGTCTATATGAAAAAAAAGATTTAATTCTCATGGCTTCTTCATAATCAGCATATTTTTCCAAAGGCAGTAGTTTTAAACTTGGATTATTTTGCATTAGTATTTTATATATAAAACTAGAAATTTTATGAATCATAATCACATAAATCAACTTAAAAGGAATTAATAAAATTTTTAAAACCGTAAAATTATCGATCAATACTCTACCTATTTTATAATTTAAATGATTTTTAACTCTATCGCAAGCACCATTCGTTAAACACTCTTTCATAAAAACATTATTTTCAATAGTTTTTTTTTCTAAAGCTTTAATCTTTTTTGACATAGCTTGAGCATAAGTTAGTAAAGACTTTTTTTCATACTCTCTCTTTTTTTTTGCAAAATGTTCTCCATAAATAGGTGTTTTTAAAGCCATATCCCACCAAGTATCATAAAATTCATAATAAACCAAATTGTAATCATCATCTATAAAACCATAAACATTTTCCCAAGGTTTTGGCATATAAAGATAAGTATAATGAAGTATTTTAATTTTCTTTACAGCCTTCTCAAATTCATTTAGTTTATAACTTATGGCTGCAGAATGAAAACTATCACTATAAAAAAGCTTATTTTTATGATATAATATTTTAAATCCAATCAAAAAATTCCATTGCAAGGGCAAAACTAAAATGTCTTCTTTAGAAATAAATGCATTAAGTATATATTCATCAGGAGCATATGGAATATAATATTTTACCGATAAATCTAAAATATACTTCTCAACATGTTCATTTCTCCATTTATTTAAATTAATCAACATCATGCCAGAATTAAAATGCATACCTTCTAATTTAAATTCTTTACTATCTACTTTTGATATAAGAGGGGGCCAAGAATTTTGCAAAACATTAACCACCCCTATCAACCTGTTTTCTAGTTTATATTTAAAAATATCTCTAATATCCGATAAAACCAACATATCAACATCTAAATATAAACATTTTAAAACATGCTTTGGAATAATACTAGCTATTTTTAGTCGAAAATAAGTACTATAATTTCCACCAAGTTGAACCATTTTATTTTTTTTAAAATATGAGTCATCTACTATATGTATTAAAATTTTAGTTGCAAAAAAACAATTTAACTCATTCTCAAGTTTTACAAAATTCACCCTAGAGATTTCGCTAATAGAATCTATAAATATATGAAAAGTATATGATTCATCTTGTGATAATTCATCTAACAATTCTATATTATTAATAAAAGCTTTATTAATTTGACTTTCTGTATTTTTTACAATACTAGTTATTAAAACAGCAACATAACTTAAATATTTTTCATCAGAATTAAAAACAATATGATACATTTATCTTTTCCTTTGTAAAATTTAAAACTCTCTCCACAGTCTTATCCATATCATAATATTTATAATCGCCAAGCCTACCTAAAAAATGCACATTTTTAAGTTTAGCAGCTTCATTTAAATATTTTTCATATAGCTTTTGATTTTCATCATTAGGTATAGGATAGTATCTTTCATTTTTCCCCTCTTCATACTCACAAGGAAATTCATAAGAAAGTATGGTTTTGTTAGATTTTTCATCAAGATAATATTTATACTCAACACTTCTTGTAAAATCATAATTTTCAGGATAGTTTATCTGAGGACCTGATTGCATATACTCTTTATCAAAAGTTTCAAATACTATATTTAAACTTCTATAAGGTAATTTTCCAAATTTATAATCAAAAAATTCATCAATCGCTCCCGTATAAAATAATCTTTCATATTCTATATCTTTTTTTATGTCTTTAAAATCAGTATTTAATTGTACTTTTATCAAAGGATGATTGATGATATTTTCAATCATTTTTGTATAACCATCTTTTGGTATAGCTTGATAAGTATCTATAAAATACCTATCATCACGACTTATATATACAGGAACTCTTGCACTAACTGAAAAATCAAGTTCTTCGGGTTTTACACCCCATTGTTTTACTGTATAACCTAAAAAAACTTTTTTATAAATATACTCGGCTAAAAATTCTAAATCTTTATCGTTTGCATTTTTTAATTCTAAAATAGGAATTTTAGAATTAAAAGCAAATTTACTTACTAATTTTTGCTCAAGTTCTTTGGCTAAATATTCTGGAAAAACTTTATGTAAAGTATCAAGATTAAATGGGATATTTACCTCTTTGCCATCTATAAAAGCTTTTACTCTATACATAAAATAATGCCATTTTGTAAAACGACTTAAGTAATCCCAAACTTCTTTTATACTAGTGTGAAAAACATGGGGTCCATATTTATGCACTGTTACATTGCTCTCTCGATCTTTATAATCATAAATATTTCCACCAATATGCTCTCTTTTATCTATGATTAAAACCTCTTGTCCTTTACTAGCTAAACGCTCAGCTAAAATCGCCCCGCTAAGCCCACAACCTACGATTAAATTTTCTACCTTTTTCATCTTAATACTTTCTATTGTTTTCCCAAATCCAAGCGCTTTTAATTATATCTTTAATATCAGTATATTTTGCCTCCCAAGATATGATTTCTTTTGCTTTTTTATTATCTGCGTATAATCTTGCAGGATCCCCTTCTCTTCTTGGTGCGTAATTTATAGGGCACTTTTTGCCACTTACAATTTCAGCTGCGCTAATGATTTCTTTTACACTTGTACCTATTCCTGTGCCAAGATTTATACAACCGCTAAATTTATGTAAATTTTCTAAGGCTAAGCGATGAGCTAATGCTAAATCTTCTACATGAATATAATCTCTTATACAAGTTCCATCTTCGGTATCATAATCATTTCCAAAAATATTTATAGCAGGAATTTCTCCTTTTATAGCCTTTAAAACTAAAGGAATTAAATGAGTTTCAGGTTCATGACTTTCTCCGATAAGTCCATCATTGCTTGCACCTGCAGCATTAAAATATCTTAAAGAAATATGCCTTAAACCATAAGCTTTTTCATAGTCAGCAAAAACTTGTTCTATCATAAGCTTAGTTCTTCCGTAAGCATTAATAGGATTTTGAGGGTGTTTTTCATCAATTGGAGTATATTGCGGCTCTCCGTAAGTTGCACAAGTACTTGAAAATACTATATCCTTAACATTATTTTCAAGCATTGCATTTAAAAGATTTATAGTTCCTACTACATTATTTTGATAATATTTTGCAGGATTTATAACACTTTCTCCTACATAAGCAAAAGCTGCAAAATGCACCACTGCGTCTATTTTTTCTTGCTTGAAAACATTGGTTAAAGAAAAGGTATCTAGTAAATCTGCATGAATAAATTTAGCTCTTTTGTCTATAGCTTGTTTGTGTCCATAAATAAGATTATCCATGACAATACAATTATAATTATTATCTAGTAAATGTTTTAAGGTATGTGAGCCTATATATCCTGCACCACCTACAACTAAAATATTCTTCATCTACCTACACCTTGATACTCAAAACCTAACTTTATAGCTTCATTTTTATCAAGTAAATTTCTTAAATCAATAATTTTTTTATGATTTAACAAATCATAAGCTTTTTTCAAATCAAGACTTGAAAATTCTTTCCATTCTGTTAGTATAGCAATCACATCAGCATCTTTTATGGCTTCATACATGGAATTAGCATAATCAATCTTATCCTCTAAAATTTGTTTAGCTAAATCCATAGCTTTTGGATCATAAGCGCAAATTTGAACTTTTTGTTCCAAAAGCTTAAAAACAATATCTACAGCGGGACTTTCTCTACAATCATCAGTGCCATCTTTAAAAGCAAGGCCAAGTACGGCTATTTTTGGATTTTTGATATCTTTAATGCTATTTAAAATTCTTTCACTCATGTGATTTTTACGCTCTTCATTGCCTTTAATAGCTGCATTTATTAAAGTTAAATCGATATCATTTTGCTTACCCATAAAAGCCATAGCTAAAGTATCTTTTGGAAAACATGAACCTCCATATCCAGGCCCAGGATTTAAAAAGCGTTTTCCTATCCTAGTATCAAGTCCCATACCTTTAGCCACTTCTAAAATATCAGCTCCAGCTTTTTCACAAAAATTTGCCATTTCATTAATATAATGAATTTTAATAGCCAAAAATGCATTTGAGGCGTATTTAATAGTTTCTGAAGAACGGCGACTTACAAAAAGCAACTCACTTTTTCCTTTAAAAGGCTCATAAAGTTTTTCTATCACTGCTTTTGCTCTTTGTGAATTTGTTCCTACTATAATTCTGTCTGGATTGAAAAAATCATATACTGCAAAACCTTCTCTTAAAAATTCAGGTAAAGAAAGAACATCAAATTCTGCATTTGGATTTTTTTTGCTAATTAAACTTTCTATATCATCGCCTGTGCCAACAGGAACAGTGGATTTTGTAGCAATTACCGTATATCCTGTTAAATAATCTGCTAATTCAGTTGCAGCTGCATGAATATACTTCATATCTGCTTCTTTTGTAACTGGGTGCGGTGGAGTTCCTACTGCTATAATCACCAAATCTGCATCTTTAATACCTTCTTTCATAGAAGTTGTAAATTTTAAACGACCTTCTTTTACATTTTTATGAAAAAGTTCTTCAAGATTATCCTCATAAATTGTTAAAATTCCATCATTTAAAGCATCAATTTTTGATTTTTCTCTATCTATACAAATAACATCATTTCCAAGTTCTGCTAGACCAACACCTGTTGGAAGTCCAACATAACCTGTTCCTATGATTCCTATTTTCATATATTTTATCCTTTAAATTCTGTAATTTTTTCTTTAAAATACTTTATAGTTTTTTCTAAACCTTCATCTAAATTTATCTTTGGTTCCCAATTAAATTTAGCTTTAGCTAAAGAAATATCAGGTCTTCTTTGAGTTGGATCATCTAATGGCAAATCTGTATAAATAATCTTTGATTTAGAACCTGTTTTTTCTATAATTTTTTGTGCTAGTTCTTTTATAGTAAATTCACTAGGATTACCAGTATTTATAGGCCCTTGAAAATCTTTTGAAGAATTCATCACTTTAATAATAATATCAATCAAATCATCAACATAACAAAAAGAACGCGTTTGCGAACCATCTCCATAAATTGTGATATCTTTTCCGCTTAAAGCTTGACATATAAAATTACTTACAACCCTGCCATCATTTGGATCCATATTTTCTCCATAGGTATTAAAAATTCTTATTATTTTAATATCAACGCCTTCATGTCTATGATAATCAAAAAATAAGCTTTCAGCACATCTTTTCCCTTCATCATAACAAGCGCGAATTCCTATAGGATTTACATTGCCTCTATATTCTTCATTTTGTGGATGAATAAGTGGATCTCCATAAACTTCTGAAGTTGAAGCTTGTAAAATCGTTGCATTATGCTCTTTTGCAAGCTCAAGCATATTTATAGCACCATATACACTTGTTTTTGTTGTTTTTATAGCATGTTTTCCTTGATAAGCAGGCGGAGAAGCGGGACAAGCAAAATTATAAATTTGATCAAGTTTTTGTGTGATTTTTAATGGCTCGCAAATATCATGCTCTATAAAAGTAAAATTTTCATTTTCTAAAAGTTCTTTGATGTTTTCCATTCTACCTGTGTAGTTATTATCTACACAAATAATTTTATTGCCTTCACTAAGCAATCTTTTACATAAATTAGAACCTAGAAATCCCGTTCCCCCAGTGATTAAAATAACCTTCATTATAAATACTTTCTTAATTTCAATAAAAGTTATTATTATAATTCAAACTAGCTTATATTAAAATAATTTTTAAAAATCGCCCTAAACGATAAGAATAATGTTTTTTGATTTTTCTACTTTCTAGATCTTCACTAGAAGAAGAAAAAACAATAAAAGGGTAATTTTTGATTGTTTCTTGAAACAACTCTTGTTCTTTTTGAATATTTAATATCATTTTTTTAGCATTTAAGACAATTTTTATTAAACCTCTTAAACTTCTATAGTTAGATAAAACAAATTGCCCTAAACGATAAGACAATTGATATTTAAGACATTCTGCTCCACTTAAATGAAATTTTTCAAAATAATCTTTTAATTCTTGCAGTTTATTTTTAAGTAACAACGGATCTTTATCTATAAAAAAAATAATCAAAGTTCTATCAAGCAAAGTAGGCAAAAAGGTTTGTTCAACGAGGATTGATATTTCATTATTTGAATTGTATTTTAAAACTTTTATCAATTCCAAACAAGTAAAAATCCAATTCATAGACATTTGATACCTTTTTAATTCATAGGTATTTTTATCAAATTCTATGTATAAAGTATACAAATAAGAGTTAGTATTTATGCTATATTGTTTTTGATTGCTTACACTGCTTTCTCTAAAACGATATATATACTTTTTCTCAGGATATATATATATATTATCAGTCATAGAAAAAAGTGCTATACCAAAATGATGATCTTCATGGATGATCTGATTGATAAATTTAATATTAATTTTTTGCAAAAAAGTAAAGTCAATCATTCCTTGCCAAGCATACCAAAATAAATAATTACCTATTTCCCTAGTCCTTTTTAACCATTGCAAAGGAGTAATGATTTGTTCTTTTGTGTAATTATAAATTTCCATTTGAGTTGCTTTATTTTTATTTAAAAACTTATAATCAAACCAAAGAACATCAACCCCATTTATTCTTTTTACACACTCTTCTATACAATCAAGTTCCCAATAATCATCAGAATCTAAAAAGATAATATAATCTATACTAGGATAAATAAAATCAGCTAAATCTTTAGTAGTATGAAAAGCTTTATAACTTTTATACACTGTATAAATTTCATAGGGATTATTACCTTCTATATTAAATTCGATTAAAGAATTTTTTTCTAAAATTTGAGTTTTATTTTTAAGTATATATTCTCCACTAAAATACTCTATGCCGACATTTTTAGCAGAACTATGACCACCATTTTTTTTATCAAAAAGTATAAATCTTTCATCTTTTAAAGTGTATTCTTTAGCTATATTAAATGAGTTTTCATCTGTGCTACCATCATTTACAAGTATAACTTGTAAATTTTTATAAGTTTGATTAATAACACTATCTAAACATTCTTTTAAGTACTTTTCTACATTATAGATTGGGATAACTACACCTACTGTTTTATTCATCTTTTACCTAAAATATTTTCTTTTTATTCTAAAAATCTTTTTTTTTATACTATAAAAAACACTATTATATTTTTTATAGTATTTGCTAGGATCTTGAATAATGCAAGAAATTTCAGATATTTCACTAGCTTTAAACACTGTTTTATCTAACTTATCATAAATAAGTGAAAAATCTTGCGAAAATTTATATAAAAATTCTAACTTATACTTATCATCAATACGCCTTAAATTCCATAAATACATTTTAAATTTAAAATAATAAAAAACATCTTGCAATCTACTTTTAAGCTCTAAATTTTTATCAAGAAACTTATCTAAAAACTCAAACTCATCACAAACGCAATATATTTTATCTTTACTCTTAACTGAAGCATGTTCATTATCTTGTCTATAAAAATAAAACCCTTCTTTATAGAAATAAATACTTGAAGCCAAACTTAAAATTTGAAACCATAATCCTATATCTTGATAAGAAGCTCCTTGTGTTTCATTTGCTCTTATATCATATTTTTTTATAAAATCCATTTTATAAAGACTAGATTGATTCATATTCCAAGAATTTATAATAATACTTGGATTTAAATACGAATTAGTTTTTTTATTATACAAAGTTTGATCATAACATATAGAGAGGTTTTTAAAAACTCTTTGGCTTCTTTTATCTTTAAAGCCAATAAAATCAGATTTAACTACTTGGCAATCTTGATTGCGGGCTAATCTATAAAGTTTTTCACACATATCTATTTTTATATAATCATCACTTTCAACTATTGTAAAATATTCTCCTTTAGCTTCTTTTAATCCTAGATTAATTTGATAACCCAGACTCTTTTTTTTTGAAAAAATAATTTTAATTCTACTATCTTGCTTTTCATATGATTTTAATATATCTATAGTTCCATCAATTGAATACGCATCTATACATAAAATTTCAATCTCTTTTAAACTTTGAAAAATCACACTGTCTAAACATTCTTTAATATATTTAGCCGAATTATAAGAAGGGATAATAACAGAAATTTTAGGTTTAACTAAACATTTATACATTTGCATTCTTTTTAGCTCTCAAATCCTCAAAAAACCCCTTAGGATTAAAAAACAATTTTCTTGCCAAACGATAAAATTTAGCATGTGAAATCATAGCACCAAGATACTCTAAACCTAAAATTTTCATCAAAAATGAAAAAGGTCTTATACTCTTAAGCTCATACAAATAAGGTTTATAAATAAAAGATCCTAAAGGATAAAAGCTTTTATCATGTTTTTGTGCCATCAGCATTTTTTCTTTATCAATGATGATTTGATAAAAAATCCCATCATGCTCAAAACTATAAACTTCGTTAATCAAATAATAAAGCATTTCATACAAATCACACTTATCATCATTATTTTGGCTTAAAAAATCCAAGATAACTTTTTTTTCATCCTTCTTTAAAGTTAAGAAATATTCTTTCACTTGATAAAGTTTTTGCTCGCTTAAAATTAAATCTTGTTTATAATCTAAATCTAAATTTTTTGCAAAAAACCAAGAATGAGGTAAAATTCCTTTTTGAAAATAAAAAATATCACAATAATCCATACCATCAAATTGTAGTTTTATACTTGCATCCAAAAATATTTTAGTGATTTTTTCTTGTTGTAAAAAATCCAACAAAGGTTCATATTTTAACTCTTTAGCTATAAAAAAATCACTTATATTTTTATAGATAATTTCTCCCACATAAACACTAATATCCTTAAAATCATAATTTTGATCTTTAAAAAGCATTAAAACTTTTTCACCTTTGGCTTTAAAAACTTGCAAAGGCTTTAAATCGTGTTTTTTGATGTTTTTTAAATGCTTATAAAAAAGCTGATGATTCTTATCTTTATTCTGCATATAAGCATTTTGATTGGGTTCTATATGATAAAAATGGTACATATAAATTCCATAAAAACAAGCCTCATAACCAAGCAATGAAAACCAAGATCTAAAACCTTTAAAGTTAAAAAAATTCCAATTTCTAGCATCATAACTTAAATTAGCAGGCATTTTTTCAAAACTCACACAAGTTTTTAAAATTCTAGCAAAAAGATCAAAATCTTCATAACCATGCCCGATAAAATTTTCATCATTTCCACCCAATCTTAAAAACTGATGTTTATTTATCACAATACTTGAAGTAGAACTTGGGGCAAAAAATTTTACCCAAGTATTTTTTGCTGTAAATAAATCCTCTTGTATCAAAATATCCCAAAATTTATCATCGTATTGCTTTAATTTTTCATTAGCATCTTTATTAAGATACACTACGGGTAAAACTACCAAAGCATTGATATTTTGAGAAATATTTTTAATTTGAACTAGTTTTAAAATTTTTTCAAAATTATCTAAAGAAATATAACAATCCACATCCAAAAATAAAAGAACATTTGAATGCGCATAACTTGCTCCTAAATTCCTACATCTTCCTTGAGAAAAAGCTTTTTGATTCATATCTTTAAGATAAATATGATGGTTTGCTTGGATAAAATTTTTAAGCTCATGATCTTTAGATGAATATCCTTCAACAAAAATAAATTCTATATTCTCATCGCTTTGAAAAGATTTAGCCTTTTTAACAACCCTTTCTTCTATATAAGGACGCTCTTTACTTAAACCAAAAGGAATAATGACCGATAATAAAGGCATAATTTACACATTTCCTATGGCATAAAGCTGGATAATACCTACAACCTTATTTTCCTTAGATACAACAATTTCTTTGATTTTATGTTTTAGCATGATTTCCTCTGCTTCACTTGCCATAGCATCAGCATCGACTACTTTAGGATTTGTACTCATGATTTCTTTGGCCCTAAAATCAAATCTTGGTTTATCGCTTGCTTTTAAAGCACGACGCAAATCCCCATCAGTGATGATTCCAACCAATTTTTCATTTTCAAGCACTACGCAAAGCCCCAGCTTTCCGCTAGTCATCACATCAACAAGATCGTTAAATTCAGTATCAGGATGCACTATAGGAAGGTTACTTGAAACCATAAGATCTTTTACCTTGGTTAAAAGCTTACGCCCCAAACTCCCCCCTGGATGAAAAAGAGCAAAATCATCAGGCTTGAAATTTCTTGCTTTCATCAAAGCAGCCGCTAAAGCATCCCCCATAACCAAAGTTGCCGTTGTCGAAGACATAGGAGCAAGCTGTAAAGGACAAGCTTCCTTTTCCACAGCTATATTTAAAAATATATCACCTTGCTTTACAAGGGTGGAATTTTTTTTACCGCACATTACTATAAGTGGAATTTTACGCTTTTTTATAGCTGGAATGATTTTTAAAATTTCTTCAGTTTCTCCTGAATTTGAAATAGTAATTAAAACATCTTCGGAAGTTAACATTCCAAGATCTCCATGCAAAGCCTCTCCTGGATGAATGAAAAAGCTTGGCGTTCCTGTACTTGCTAGAGTAGCTGCTATCTTAGCGCCTATATGGCCTGATTTACCCATACCACTGACTATGCAACGCCCTTTGGTATTTAGCATTAAATTTATAGCTTGATTGAAATTTTCATCTAAATTTTTAGCCAAATCCAAAATAGCTTGCGCTTCTTTTTCAAAAACTTCTTTGGCTATTTCAAGAGTATTCATTTTTAAACCTTAAAGATTAAGCACAACATTGGTTGCGATAGCAATTTGATAAAGAATTTGAGTTAACATTGAAAAAATTTGCAAATTCTCACTATCCACTTTTGGCAATACCAACACAGAATCGCCTGGTTTCATGTCTATACCACTATGATATTTTTCAGCTTTTCCATTGCTTCGTATTACCAAAACTTTTGAAGTATCCGCTCTTTCTCCATAACCTCCTGCAAGATTGATATAATATCTTAAATCTTTTCCTTTATCATATACAAAAGCCCCAGGTAAAGAAACCTCGCCTTGAACTATGATGAGATTATTCTTACTTGGTACATTAATAGTATCACCATTTTCTAAAATAACTGAATTATAAGACTTTGGATTATCGATGACAATTTGGCCTTTTGGTTGCACTTGCTTAGCTCTTTGGATAAATTCTAAAATCGTTTTTGCTTGTTGAGCTCTTATAGCTGCGCCTTGAGCTGTAACAGAACTGCTAGTTAAAGCTAGAGTTTCAAGCTCTTTAAGTTGAGCATTGATAAGTTCTTTTTGAGTTCTAGCTACACTTTTTCTAAATACTTGCAAAGCTTGCATGTTTGATTGTGGATTAGCCTTGATTAGTTTAGAAATATCTTCTAAAGTCGTTCCTTTACCTACAACTAAAGTTTTTAAACCATTATGCTCGCCATTTACACTTATAGTTATATTTTCAGAAACATACTCAGGGTGAAATTCTACCTCATCTCCTGTTCTAAGTAAAACTTTTGAAAATTGCATTTTATTATAAGCACTGACATCAAGTTTATGATCTTCACCATAACTTTTTACGATAGCATTAGTTACGATAGGTTTAGCACCTGATACTCTAGCTAAGTCAGCTAAAGTTTTAATATCATTTGAAAGTTCAAAACGAAAAGGTCTTTGCACATCACCGTTAACAAAAGCGTAATTTTGAACATTTCCTACTAAGATAACATCTCCGCTTCTAAAAGGAAAAAGATCCATTTGCCCCTTTAGTAAAAAATCATATAAATCGATATTTTTTATCACGCTGTTATTGCGCAAAATTTGAATATCTCTAAAACTTCCATATTCTAAATTTATACCTCCTGCTTTATCAAGATACTGGATCACTGAATCCGAACTAAGTCCTTGGTAAAGTCCTGGAGCATTAACGCTTCCTGTTACAAAAACACTGACATTTTGATAAGCATTCATATCTGCATAAACAAAAACATTGCTTTTATAGATTTTATTAACACGCGCTTTTATAACACTTACAAGGGCGCTATTTTTCACACCTAGTAAATTTACAGCTCCTACTTTAGGGATAAAAATATTTCCTTGAGAATCCACCACTAAAACTTGCGAAAACTCAACAGCTCCCCAAATTTTAAGACTGATTTGATCACCAACTGCGATCTTATAATCTGGGTTATAAACTCTTTGATTGTAATTTTTAAAATTTCCATTAAAAAGATGAGCACCAAATACTAAAATTTGATGAATTTTTGTAAGATTATTTTCTTTATTTGCTATATCATAATTTGAGCTTAAATTTTGATCTATGCTAGTTGTAGTAGAACCTTGACTCTCTGCTGAAATGATTTGTGAAACATCTACAGCTCCAAAACATAAAATACAACTAAAAAATAAAATTAATATTTTTTTCATTTTAATACTTATGCTCCTCTATTATCATTTTAATAAATTTAACAATCCCAAAAATCAAAGATAATACAATAAATGCTGTTAAAATATCATAAATTCTTTCAGGATATTTTGCGCTTTCTGGAATATCTGGACTTTGGATGATGACAAGTTGTTTTATTTTTCTTAATGCTTCTATTCTAGCACTTTCATAAGCTTTTAAAGCTGCTTCATAAGCTTTTTGCGCAAAAGTAGCTTCTATAGTTAAATCCTGAAATTTAGCAGCCAAATCATTAAGCTTTTGAGAAGAATTGTTAGCTGAAATTTTAGATTTTTCCCTTAAAAGCTGTTTTTTAATCGCTTCAATTTCTGCTTTAAGTGCTACCACTTCAGGTGCTGCATCATTCATATAACTTTGCAAAGTTAAAAGTTTAGCTTCTTTTTGAGCTAGATTAGCCTCAATTTGTGCAACCAAACTTGCTTTAGTTTCAGCTTGCTTTAAAGGATCAAAAACTCCGTATTTATTTTGAAAAGCAATTAAATCATTTTGTGCTTTTTGATATCGTTCTTTGTATTTTTGTACTTCATTTTCAGCAAAAGCCATTTGTTCTCTGGCTGCTTTATGAGAGATTTCGTTGATAAACTTTTCGCTTTCTTGCATAATAGTTTGAGCAATCAAATGAGCTGATTTAGGTGTAAAACCCTCTACTTCAACTTTTAAAAGTTTAGTGGTTTCATCCGTATGAACCTTAACTCTTGCTTGGTAGTATTTAAGATAAGATTCTATCGAGCTTGAATCCCAAATTTTAAAAGGTAAATCTATATGTTGTTCTTGATAAAGATTTTTAAGTTTGATTTTTTCATCCAAAATCTTTAACATATCGCTTGATTCTATATAACCTTTTAGATAATTTAAATCTTCACTTGCTGTAGAAGTACTACTAAGCAAAGACAAGATTCCACTTGTTTGAACACTTTCTCCACTTGTTGATCTAACATCTAAAATCATCGTGCTTACATATCTTGGTGCTGCAATCAATGTATAATAAATCACAACAAAAATCATTATAAACCAAACAATTTTAAAAGAATCAAATATGCTTAAATCTTTGATTTTTTCTAATAAAGTTTTATTTTCTTCCATTAAGCTTTTCCTTGATATACAGCTATTCCTTCGTCTATATCATCATAAACCGTAATTTGTCCATTTTTCATATAAATTATTTTATCACACCATTCTTTAATTTCAGCTACATTATGAGATACCATAATCACTTTTGATTTGCTTAATCTTTCTTTATATAATTTCACGCTTTTTTCCCTAAAAGCAGGATCTCCAACAGCTCCTGCTTCATCAATTAAATAATAATCAAAATCAAAAGCCATACTAAGTCCAAAAGCTATCCTAGCACTCATTCCCGAAGAATAAGTCTTCATAGGCTCATCAAAAAATTTCCCAAGCTCTGCAAAATCTTCTACGAATTTTACTTTTTCTTGAAGTTCTTTACCCTTATATCCATACACTCTAGCTACAAATTTAGCATTATCTCTAGCAGTTAAAGAACCTTGAAAAGCTCCGTTTAAACCCAAAGGCCAGGATAATTTTTTATTAGTAATTATCTTACCACTATCAGGAAGCTCTGCCCCGCTTAAAAGTCTCATGAGAGTGGACTTACCTGCTCCATTGCCCCCCATCAATCCTATACTACAATTTTCAGGAAATTCAAAAGTAAAATTTTTAAAAACATAATGTCTTCCACCGCTAAATAAAGGATAGGATTTTGTTAGATTGATTAACTTTATCATTCTTTTTTTGCCGCCGTTAAAGCTTGTCTGTTATAGTAATAGACAAAAAGTCCTATAAATAAAACAAGTAAAATCCAAAATATAGCATAAAAATAACTATATTCATCTTGCAAAGGATAATTCTCAAAAAAATTAAATCTTAAAAGTTCAAAAATATGAAGCAAAGGATTGTAATAAAATATATCAAGTAAAGGTCTTGGCATAAACCAAGTAGGAAATATAATCCCAGAACTCCAATAAAACACTATACTAAAATAAGCTAATAAAGTTCTTAAAGGCTCTACAAAATGCCAAACAATAGCAAAACAAATCCCCAAAGCAAAAGCTGAGCACATAAGCAAAAAAATGCAAAATAGAACCCCAAGCAAATGAACAGGGAATACATTAAACCTAAAAAACCACCCTGCAAAAAAAAGCACAGTGATAAAAATCACAAAATAAATACAAAACTCAAGCAAAGTTCTAGCAATAAATACATGTATAGGCTTTACAGGTTTATAAGCAAAAAGAGCCAAATTTGCTTGGGTACCATTCATAATTTGGGTTACTATACTTCTAAACATAAAAAAAGGCATAATACCTGAAACTACAAACATAAAAATAGAAATTCCCTCAGGCATAACTTGATGATTATATTCTCTTATGATAGTGACAATTACTGTGATGGCAAGTATTATTGACATTGGTTCTCCAACTACCCAAAGATAACCCAAATGCCTATTAGCACCAAATCTAGTTTTTAATTCTCTAAAAAATAAAGCGTGAATTACATTGAACATTTATTTTCTATACCTAACAATTTACATAAACTATAATCATAACTCATTTTTTTAAACAAAATCATAAAAATTTATTTTTTACAAAATTCAAGCTTTTTACTAAGTCCTAAAGCATTGTTAGTAAATTTAAGCCAAAAAAGCTCTAAGGTATAAATTTTTGCACTTTTATCAAGCTTAGCAAAGGGGAATTTAGAAAAATAAATTTTCATTTGCTCCTTGCTTGCCATTTTAAACTCGGCCTTAGCTTGCACACCTTTTAAAAAGGCTATTTTACTTTCTTTGGCTATATTAAGTGCTATACTTGAATTTTCACTAGCTAATCTTATATGCTTAGTATCTTCATGAGAAGCGATAATAAAAGCTAAATTTTTCTCATCAAAAACATAAAAAGCACTAGCTGTATAAACACCTTTTTCATCAATCATAGCCCAAGATAAAAGCTGCTCATTTTTTATAAATTCTAAAATTCTTTCATCCATATTGTAAAAATTATACTAAAATATTTTTAAAAATAACCGATTTTTAATTTAAACTATAAATATAAGGGGAAGAAATGCAAATTGATGCTAGCAAAAACCAAAGTTTTTCGATGGATTATACAACAAAAAGTGGCAAACATTTAGCCTTATCTATGTATGACAATCAAAGCGTAAATTATGCAAATAATGAAGAAGGTAAAATTCTTAATCTTAAACGTCAGTATGGCTTTAGCTTTACTTTTGAAGGCTCTAAACTCACACAAAATGATCTTGATGAGATTAAAAATGCTATGAAAGAAGTTGAACCTATGATCAAAGACTTTTTAGCAAATTCTAAAGTCGGAGAATTAAAACCAAAAGAAATTATAGAATCAGCTATGCAAATGGCAAATGTTCTACCAACACCAAATGATGAAAACCATCAAAATGCTATTATGAATAATTTTACAAATAAACTCAGTGATTTACTAAAACAAAATCAAACAGATGATAAAGATATCAATGCTTCTATGCTTGAAGATAGCAAAAAACTTCTTGATGAAGTTTTAGAACAAATGAAAAAACAACTTGAAAAACAACAAGAAAAAACCAAGGAAAATCAAGATAAGACAGATGATAGTTTAAATCTTTACGCTTAAATCATATAATATTAAAAATTATCAAGGAGTTTTAAATGACAAATATCGAAATTTTAGAAAATATGCTCAAACTCCAACAAAAACTCAATGATGAAACCAATGGCTTAAATTGGGAAAATGGCTACACCAAAGAAGGAAAACTGATCAGTTGGAGACGCTGTATTTATATGGAATGTGCAGAACTTATAGACTCTTTTGCATGGAAACATTGGAAAAACATTTCAAGTCCGACAAATTGGGAAAATGTGCGTATAGAGATTGTCGATATTTGGCATTTTATCTTAAGTCTTTTACTTGAAGAATATCGCGATAAAAATGGAAATGATTTTAAAATTATAGCCAATGAAGTGATTTCAGTGAGTGTATTTCAGGATTTTTGCAAAGAAGAAGAGCATCCTAATGAGAGTGATATTTATGGTATTTTAAATGATATAGAGCTTATTATCCATAAATGCAGTGGCTTTGGATTTAATCTTGGAGAATTACTTTCAACCTATTTTACTCTAGCTATTAAATGTGGGCTAAATCTTGAAATTCTTTATAAAACCTACATAGGTAAAAATGTTTTAAATATCTTTAGACAAAACAATGGCTACAAAGATGGCAGCTATAAAAAAACTTGGAACGGCAAAGAAGACAATGAAGTTTTAGCTCAAATTTTAGAACAAGAGCTTGATTTTGATACTATTTATAAAAAACTAGAAGAATACTACAAAAAGGCATAATTTGGATATTTTAAAACTTGCGATCAAAGATTTTTTAAGTCTTAAATTTTTAAAATTTGCCTTAATTCCTTTGATTTTTAGCCTTGTACTTATGCTTTTTTTAGGAGCACTTGGCTTTTCAGCCTTGCTGGATTATTTTAATTCTTTATTTAGTGTTGGAGAAGATTCGTTTTGGGCGTGGTTTTATGCCCTTCATTTTGTACAAATTTTAATCACCATCATAAGTTTTTTATTTTCAGGTTTTATTATAGTTTTTGCTTCAGTTTTTTTAGCCCTTTTTATCACTTCTTTTCTTACCCCTTTTATCGTTAAAGAAATCAACCAAAAATATTACCATTATGATAATATAAACGAAGTTTCAACCCTAAAAACTATCTTTGAAATTTTTAAAATATTTATAAAATTTATAGGGATTTTTTTACTTTGTACCTTGACTTTATTCTTACCTTTTATCAATATTTTTGTATATTATCTTGCCTTTTATTATCTCTTTCACAAACTTTTAATGCTTGATATTACTAGCACGATTTTAGACAAAGAAAGTTTTAAAAATTTTCATTCTGATTTTTCACCTTTAGAGTTTAAATTTAGCACTCTTTGTTTTTATCTACTCTCATCAGTGCCACTTTTAGGACTTTTTTTGCAAGTGTTTTTTGTGATTTTTCTCACACATTTAGCCTATCAAAGAATTTTAAAATTAAAAGCTAAGGCTTGAAATATCGATTTTGTGATTATACAAATAAGCTCTTAAAAGTCTTGGAATTTTAGCTATTCTGCACTCTTCTTTGAAATTTTTGGGTAATTTTTGACAAGTTTCATACTCAAAAACAATAGCTTGTTCGTTTTTATACACAAGTGCTATTTTGCCACCTAAAACACAATCACCTTTTAAAAGCTCCTTTCTTTGCGCTGCACTTAAAAGCAAGCCTTTCATTTTTACCGCTCTAGCAATCAAACTTTCATTTTTAGAGCAAATAAGAAGCCCTTGAACTTCTTTGATATTTTCAAAATCATAAAGTTTTTTCCTATCTTTACTAAGATAAGAAAAGCTTCTTTTTAAACCCTGATGAAATTCACTCACAAAGGCATTAGAGAAATTTTTTCTTATATAATTTCTAAAATATTTTTCATTTTCATTACTCTCATCATGAAAATGAAAAATATCTTTTTCTTTTAAAAAAGATGAAATTTCATCTTTACTTATAAAGAGTAAAGGGCGTAAAAGTGTATAATTTGAGCGTTTTTCACACTCTTGCATACCTAAAATTTCAGCCAAACCTGCGCCTCGTGAAAGTTGCATCAAAAACCATTCAAACTGATCGTTTAAATGATGGGCTAAGATAAGATGATCATAATCTTGCTCAAGACAAATTTTTTCAAAAAAATCATAGCGAAAATCTCTGGCTTTTTTTTCAAAATTATTTTGAAATTTAGGAGCGTGTTTTATAAAAATTTTTTTATGAAATTTTAAAGCAAGTTCTTTAGCTTTTAACTCTTCTAAATCACTATTTTTTCTAGTTTTGTAATTTATCATCACAAGATCAAAGTCGATCTTTTCTCGCATTAAAAGATAAAAAAGCGCACTAGAATCACTTCCATAAGAAAAAGCGAGTAAATTTTTACCCCTTTTTAAAAGGGATAAAATTTCATCTTTAATTTGCATCTACTTTTCTTAAAGCCTTAGCAAGGAGCTTTTTATCAAGGTTTTGTAAAATTTCACATTCATAAATTTGCCCCATTTCTAAATTTCCACATTCGCTTTCATTGATAAGAATTTCCCCATCAATCTCTCTATCCCATCTTAGATCTTTAGCTGCGATGAAAAACTCTCCCTCGCTACTTTCCCCCGTGCAAACTACTAAACGCTTTTGCCCTACTTCTTTTTCAAAACTTTTTTCTATCACTTCATCAACAATTTTTTCTATGATTTTAAGCCTTTTATTGATCACTTTAAAAGGCACTTGCTCCATATCAAAAGCAGCTGTGTCTTCTTCCTTAGAATACGCAAAAACGCTCACTCTATCAAAACCAAAGTCTTTAACAAACTCACAAAGCTCTTCAAAATCCGCCTCACTCTCACCTGGATGTCCTACGATAAAGCCTGTGCGTAAAAAACTATTTGGCGCACTTTTCATTAAATTTAGCATTTCTTTAAGTCTTGTGCTATTTGCCCCACGCTTCATGATTTTAAGCATATTATCACTTATGTGCTGTAAAGGCATATCAAAATAATTTACAAAAATTTCAGAAGCTATAATGCGTTTGATCAAAGCTTCACTCGCACTCGTAGGATAAAGATATAAAATTCTAGCTGCTCTTATGCCTTTGATTTTTTCCACCTCATCGATTAAGCGTATAAGCCCATCTTTTTCACCCTTATCAAACAAATAAGAACTCGTATCTTGTGCAATAAAAGAAAAGTCCTTATAACCTCTAGCCACCAAATCTTTAAGCTCAGCTATAATGCTACTTATCTCACGAGATTTTAACTTGCCTTTAAAACTTGGGATGGCACAAAAAGAGCATTTTTGATTACAACCTTCGGCGATTTTTATAAAAGCATGGGAATTTGAACCTGTGATAATACGTTTGGAATTTTCACTCTGCAAATAAGTCGAATTTGAAAATAAATTTGTTTTTTTAAGTATCATTTCATCGACTCTTTCATAATCACCCACACCTGTGAAAAGATCAACCTCAGGAAGTTCTTTCATAAGTTCTTCGCGGTAACGCTGCATCAAACAACCCGTAACCACCAAAAGAGAATCTTTTTTTCTTTGTTCGTGCAAATCCAAAATCGCATTAATGCTTTCTTTTTTTGCACTATCGATAAAACCACAGGTATTTACGATCAAAACATCAGCATTGTTTGGTTCATCGCAAAGCTCATAAGCACTAAGGCGTCCTAGCATGATCTCACTATCGACTAAATTTTTATTACAACCTAAAGACATAAGATAAAGTTTTGACATTTTTTTCCTATATTAAAGTTTTCTTTTGATATAATTTTTGATTTTAAAAATATAATTATAGCAAAGAAATTTTATGGATAATTACGAATTTAGCGAACTTTTAAAAACTTTAAAAAACAAAGTCGGCAACATAGCCTCCATCATCAAGCCTGAAAATATCAAAACAAGGCTGAAAGAAATCGAAGAACTTGAAAATTCTCCTTCTTTTTGGAGTGATGTTAAACAAGCAGGGATCATAGGCAAAGAAAAAACCAAAATCACCAATCTACTTAAAAACTATGAAAATGCTTTTAACGCTCTAAATGACGCAAGCGAACTTTTCGATCTGGCCAATAGCGAAAACGATACAGAAACGCTTGAAGCTTTATTTAATGACGCACCAAAACTTGAAGATACCATCACAAGTCTTGAAATTTCCATGCTTTTAAGCGGAGAAAATGATGGTAAAAATGCCATTGTTTCCATTCACCCAGGTGCGGGTGGAACAGAAAGTAATGACTGGGCAAGCATACTTTATAGAATGTATTTAAGATTTTGCGAAAGAGAAGGTTTTAAAGTCGAAACTCTAGACTTTCAAGAAGGCGAAGAAGTAGGACTTAAAGATGTGAGCTTTTTGGTTAAAGGCGAAAATGCTTATGGTTATTTAAAGGCTGAAAATGGCATTCATCGTTTGGTAAGAACTTCTCCTTTTGATAGTGCAGGACGCCGTCATACAAGCTTTTCAAGTGTTATGGTAAGCCCTGAACTTGATGATGATATAGAAATTGAAATCGAAGAAAAAGACATAAGAATAGATTATTACAGAGCAAGTGGTGCAGGCGGACAACATGTTAATAAAACAGAATCAGCCGTGAGAATCACGCATTTTCCAACCGGAATAGTTGTACAATGCCAAAATGACAGAAGTCAGCACAAAAACAAAGCTACCGCTTTTAAAATGCTAAAATCTCGCCTTTATGAACTTGAACTCATGAAACAACAAGATAGTGCTAATGCTGGAGAAAAAAGCGAGATAGGCTGGGGGCATCAAATCCGCTCTTATGTGCTTTTTCCTTATCAGCAAATCAAAGATAATCGCAGTGGAGAAGCTTTTTCTCAAGTGGATAATATCCTTGATGGAGATATTAAGAAAATGATAGAAGGCGTTTTGATCGCTTTAAAAGCGGAGTAACAGACTTAAAAATAAGTAATTTCCGCAAAATGTCGGTATAAAAAAATTAGAAAGATAGCGGGACTTTCCCGCTATTAATATAAACCTGCGTCTTTTGTTTTATCTATTACACTGCAATAATCTTTTAAACAAATAACTAAAACTAATCTATAATTTTTATCTTTATCCATTAAAAAAATATAATTACTATATTTTTCAGGACTTCGTTTTTTCATATCTTTTATATGATTAGAAGCCCATACATAAATTTCTTTTCCATCTTTAATATAAGAAAGATTTTTTAAAGAAGCAAGATCATAAAGCTTATAATCTGGATATTTTTTCATAATCTCTTGATTACCTAAATCAAACATAGCTTGATCGTTGCCATTGTTTTTTAACTCGACTAAATCGCCATCGCCACAACCTATAATCAAAGTCATAGCTCCTAAAGCCAAAGCACTTGTTAAAATCTTTTTCATTTTTACTCCTATTTTAAAAATTAAATTAATATAATTATACCTATAATTTAAAATTTAAATATCATTTATGTAATAAATTTTAAAGTAAAAATCACATAAAATTTAACTCATAATCATTTCATTCAAACAAATTTTTATGCAAAATTTCTTCTAAAACCACAGTGGCATAAGAGCCTTTTTGCAAGAAAAACTCTATACAAAAATGAGCTTTTTCTTCATCATAACGCCATTTTAACTCTTCTAAATATCCCCACATAAAGCGTCTTGAACCTTGCATTTTAGCCTTAAACTCCAAAGCATCTTTAAAAATTTCATTTTCTAAATTTAAAGCCAAACCTTCTCCTGTTTCATAAGCCTTAGCACCGATTAAAAGCCCCATGGCACTTATATCTCTTGCCTTAAAACGCCCAAGCTCAGCACTTAAATCCTCGCATAAAAAACACTTTCCAAAAGGATAATGCCCTAAAACCTCACCTTTTAAAAGCTTAAAAAATTGTTCTTGTTTTTTAAGTTCCTTAGCTTCTTCTTTAGAAATTTTATAAATTTGGATCAATTCTTTTTCGCTAAAATCATTTGCAAAATGTGATAACTCCACTCTTTTACTCAAATAGTGATTAAAAAGCTCACTTTGAAAAGCTGAAATTAAAAACTCTTTCATTTTTACATTTTTCATCTTTTTGCCACGTAAAATTTCAAGCCCTTCTTTATAATTATCCCCAAATTTTCCAAAACGCTGATAGCCAAAATAATTCGCAAAACCTTGTTTATCCAAATTCATCAAAGCTTGTTCTAGTTTTAAAGCATCGCTTGGTAAAACTTTTTTTAAGCGTATGAAAAAAGAATTTCCTTTTAAATGCCCTATTCTTAGCTTGTTTTCATGGGTAAAAATTTCTAAAATTTTAAGTTTAGGATGAAAAAAATTTGACAAAAAACTCTCAAATTTTTTAGGCATAGAAAGGTATTGAAAGGTTGATCCTTGCTTGTCTTTAAGCCCTGCATAACCAAAATCTTTTATTTTAACCCCGCTTGCTTCACTTAAAATTTTTAAAGCTTCATTTGTGGTTAAATCTTTTTTATTGATATGTAAAATAATATGCTCACCCTTACCGCTAAATTCATACAAAGGCTTTTCACGCACTACAAAATCATCGCTATTTTTACTAAAATACGCATTAATAGGACTGTGTTTTAAACTATACAAAGGCTTAAAAATGGTGTTCTCTTCCGCTAAATTCATATTTTCCCTTCACTGCTTTTCCAAAGATATTTAATTTCACGCCGTATTTTTTGGCTATTGTTTCTATATTTTGCCGTTCTTTTTCATCAAAAGCAAATAAAATTTCATATTCTTCTCCGCTATAAAGCGTATAATCATCAAGTTTTTTAAACCAAGAAATACCGCATTTATTTAAGGCTAAAAGTCTTGATAAATCCTTACTTAAACCATCTGAAATATCCATAGCACAAGAAATTAAAGGTGCGATTTCATAAAAAAAACTAGCTCTTAATTTTGGCTTTATAAATACATGGTTTGGTTTTAAAGTGCCCCCATTTTGTAAAATCTCAAGCCCTTTTAAACTTCGCCCTAGTTTTCCTGTATAAGCAAGCAAATGTCTCTTTTTTAAACCTTTTCTAAAAATGGCTTTATCGTTAATCTTTGAAATGATAGTAAGACTAATGTCTATTTTATCATTGCTTATAGTATCACCACCTATGATTTTTATATTAAATTTCCTAGCTGTTTTTAAAAAACCCTTTTGCAAGGCTTTGATCTCATTTTCGCATAAATTTTTTGGTAGGGCAAGTCCTAAAAGTGCGTATTTTGGTACAGCATTCATCACAATGGCATCTGAGATATTGACAAGCATTGCTTTTGTAGCAATTTGCTCTAAGCTAAGCCACTCTCTTTTAAAATGCACATTTTCAAAAAACAAATCCTTGCTAAAACACCAATCATCGATAATAGCTCCATCATCGCCATTTTTTTCATTTAAAAAAGCTTTGATAATAAAATCTTCTTTGTTCATAATGCGTGATTTTATAAAATTTCCTTTTAAATTCTAGTGAATTTTAGAAAAATTTTATATAATATAAAAATATTTAAGGAAAAACCATGAAAAAATTAGAATTAAGAATTTTTAGATTTGATAAAACCAAGGATTATGAGGCTTATTATAAACCTTATATTTATGATAATTATGAAAATTTTGCAAGTTTTTATGATCTGCTTTTGCAAGTTCAAGATGATGATATTTATTTTGATTTTGATAAAGATGAAGATGCTTACATAATGGTAAATAAGCAAATTATACCACTTTTTACACCTTTAGAAAAAATAGCAAAAGAATTTGATTTTAGTCTTTGTATCGAGCCTTTAAGCACAAAAAGAGCTATTAAAGATCTTATCATCGATAAAAATGATTTTTTAGACAAATACAAATATCTTGAAAAATTTGGCGATGAAGAGGATAAAAAGCTTTATGCAAAATATGATTATTTATATTATGCGAGTAAAATTTTAGACTATCTTCCTGAATATATGGGCGATGGAGTGTTTTATTTGGCTTCAAAAATGATAGAAAAATATCCTGAAAAAAAGATAGAAATTTTAAAAATTCTAGCAGATAAAGAAAAGGGTATTTTTTATCATCTTGAAAGCAAAAATGAAATTTTAGAAACAACGATCAAAAACCTACAAAATGAAATTTTAAATTTAGGGCTTTTTGATAAAAATATTTTACACTTTGATTTACCTAAAACCAATGCTTTTGATAATGAGATTAAAGAACTTAAGGAAATTAAGCATAATTTTAAAGATTTCAATATAGCTTTTTATGGTTTTAATGCTTGTGATACTTTAAAATCCAAACTTGAGGCTAAATTTATTTCCTATGAAAACAGTACAAAAAATAATGGCTTTACTTTACTGAATTTAAATCCTACACTAAGCTATAAAATGGCTGCAGATATTGTTTTGGACGCTTATGATAGCGGGGCTGATTTTATGGTGGTAAAAGAAGAAAAGGATTTTTATCTTTTTGATACTTGTGCTAAAAAACTTATGCAAACAAGTGGGAGAGAATTTGAAGACTTTTATATTTTAAGTCGTTTTGAGTTTTTAGCCCTTATCCAAGGCATACAAGCTCCATCATTAAAAAATCACACTTTAAAGGTTAGTTTGATATGAAAATCTCTTTAGAATGTAAAGACCTCATCATAGAAAAAACTTTAGAACTTTTTTTAAAAGATCATTTGGTAATGAAAAAAGATTGTGATTTTATCATTAGCGATGAAAAAATTCACACCGCAAAACCCTTATTTATCATCTCTAAGAACTCTCCATTTTTAAGCGTGCCATTTAGCAAAGAAGCCTTGTTTGAGTCTTTAAATGAATTTGACAATGCTTTAAAAGCAGCAGCTTTACAACTTGCACTTGAACAAAAAAGACTGCTTGAAGAAAAAATTGACGCTATTGCTTTGGAATTTAAAAAAGATTATGAAAATAAAATCGATCTTGCCATAAAAGATCTTAAAAACAAACTCGTAAAAGCACTTAATGATGAATGATGAATTTATAAGCGTTAAAGACTTTTTTAATCACAATGAAAAAAGAAAAAAATTTCTTCAAAAACAAGAAATTAGTTCCCCTAAAGAAAAAATAAAAAAAGTCAAAGAAACAAAGCTTTATACAAATATAGAAAGTGGTAAATACAAAGGGAAAAAACTACTTTTACCTAGTCTTACAACAACAAGAAGTACTAAAAGCATAGTAAAAAGTTGTGTTTTTAATGTAATAAGGGAAGATTTAAGAGATAAAATTTTCATTGAAGCCTTTGGTGGAAGTGCTTTAATGGCGGCTGAAGCACTAAGTAATTATGCTTTAAAAGCTTATGCTATAGAACTTGATGTAAAAGCCTATAAAATTGCTTTAGAAAATGCTAAAAATATAGATCCAAATTTAGAAGTTATCCATGCAAATACTTTTGAAATTTTACCCAAACTCATAGAAAATTCAAAAAATAAAATCATCTTATATCTTGATCCACCTTTTGATATTAGGGAAGGTTTTAGCGATATTTATGAAAAAATTTATCATTTTTTAGAAAATTTAGATTTAAAGGCTTTAAATTTAATCATTTTTGAACACCACTCAACCATAAAAACTCCCGAAAAAATCCAAAATTTTCAAAAAGTCAAAGAAAAGAAATTTGGATCAACTAGCTTAAGCTTTTACGCTTCTTAACTTACTTGGAACACTTCTTGCTTGATCTATCATCAACAATAGATTAAAGGAAGAATCCATGAGAGTTTTAACGATATTTTTACTCTTTATGACAAGCATTTTTGCAGTACAAATCAAGGATGTAGCAAACACTGTAGGTGTAAGAGATAACCAACTTATAGGTTATGGACTTGTTGTAGGGCTTAATGGAAGCGGCGATGGAACAAGCTCTAAATTTACACTACAATCCATCTCAAACCTTTTGCAAGGTATGAATATCAAAGTAGATCCTAACGATATCAAATCAAAAAATACCGCAGCTGTTATGGTTACAGCCAAACTTCCAGCCTTTGCAAAAAGCGGAGATAAACTTGATATTACCGTTTCATCTATGGGTGATGCAAAATCTTTACAAGGCGGAACACTTTTACTGACTGCACTTCGTGGGATTGATGGTGAAATTTATGCTATAGCACAAGGCTCTATCTCAACAGGAGGTTTAACACCTAGACCAGGAGGAGCAGGTTCTCACTCAACTGCTGCAACCGTAATGGGCGGAGCTAATGTAGAAAGAGAAATTCCACAAAATTTTAGTCAAAATAATGATCTAACCTTAAGCTTAAAAGTAGCAGACTTTAAAACCGCAAACGATATAGAAAGAGTTTTAAATACTGTCTTTGGCGAAGAAGTGGCTAAAGCCATCGACTCTCGCACAGTAAAACTCAAAAAACCTGAAGATCTTTCAAATGTTGATTTTATGGCAAGAGTTTTAGAACAAGATATAGCTTATAAACCACAAAGCAAAGTTATCATTGATGAAAGAACAGGAACAGTGATCGCCGGAGTTGATGTAGAGGTAGAACCTGTTTTAATCACTCATAAAGATATCACCATAAAAATAGATCCAAATAATAACTCAGTAGCTAATCAAAATGAAATCGATATGAAAGACGGTGGTTTTGTAGATCCAAGTTCAAATACCTTAAGAATCAACAATGCAAAAAGCACAGTTGCAAATATAGCTAGAATGCTTAACAAACTTGGAGCAACCCCAAATGACATTATCGCTATTATGGAAAATTTAAAGCGTGCAGGTGCAATTAACGCGGATTTGGAGATCATCTAATGAAAATCGATAATTTTTTAAATACTTATAGTATGAATAGTGCTTTACTTGATCGTGCAGCTAAAGCAAGAAGTTTAGAATCAAGCATCAAAATAAATGATAATGATATAGTTACAAAGAGCAAAGAAGATGAAGCCTTAAAAGAACAAACGGATGCTTTTGAAGCATTTTTTTTAAAGCAAGTTTTAGATGTATCTTTAAAAAGTCAAAATTCACTCTTTGGAAAAGATGCCAGCGATGAAATATACTCTTCCATGTATAACGATACCATGAGTAAAGCTTTAAGTGGAGGTATGGGTTTTTCAAAATTATTATACGATTTTTTAAAAGAAAGGGGTTAAGTTTTTTAAATTTGGGTCGATATAGTTTGTAGAGGATTATAACTAAGATCAAGGAGGCAGAAATGATCAATCCTATACAACAAAGTTATGTGGCAAATACCACATTAAATACAAATAGAATAGATAAAGAAACAAAAACAAACGATACTCAAAAAACGGAAAATGATAAAGCGAGTAAAATCGCAGAGCAGATTAAAAACGGTACTTATAAAATCGATACAAAAGCTACAGCTGCTGCGATTGCTGACTCTTTAATCTAAATTTTCATTCTCCTTTTTTTGAGAGAGAAAAGGAGAAAATATGCTTAAACAAAGACTTGATGAAGTAAATGCTATCTTAGCAAAACTTATTGCTTTAACCGAAGAAGATATAGAAAATATCAAAGTGGCTAAACATGAGAGTGTAACGCCAAGTGTAGAAGAAAAAAACAAACTTATCGCCGAATTTATTACAGCTAAAAAACAACTTGATGTTGCCTTGGTTGAGCTAAATAATAGCTCTACAAAAGGGCTTAGTGAACTCTTAGATAATGAAGATAAACAAAAACTAGATCTACTTAAAAAAAATCTTCAAAACCTTCATAGTAAAAACAAAGAGTATGCTAAATTTGTTCTTATTGTCAAAGATTTTCTTGATAGCTTAGTAAATAAAATGTTTGATATCAATGATGGAACAAATAATGCTTATGGAGATAAAAAGACAAATCCAGAGTCAATTTTCAAGATCAATGTATAAGGATTTATAATGGGTATTTTTGGAACATTATACACAGGTGTTACAGGCTTAAAGGCAAGCGAAGTTCAAATCGCAACAACTGGAAATAATATCTCAAATGCTAATGCAACTTTTTATACACGCCAAAGAGTAGTGCAAACTACAAATGGGTATATTACCACAGGTGGAGTTCAAGTAGGCACAGGAACTGCTATAGAAAGTATAGTGCGTTTGCATGATGAGTATTCTTACTATAAATTAAAAGGTGCATCAAACCAACTAGAATACACTAAATATATGGCTTCAACCTTACAAGAAATCGCTCAGCGTTTTCCAGACTTACAAAATACTGGAATTTTGAAAGATTTAGAAAATTATAACAAAGCTTGGAATGATTTTGCATCTAACCCCAATGAAAATGCCACAAAAATAGCCCTTGTAAAAGCTTCTCAAACCTTAACAGAAAGCGTTAATAACACTTTTGCAACCTTGGATAAAATCCAAAAAAAAGTAAATGATGATATTAAAAATACGGTTGATGAGATTAATAGAATCGGTGAAGAAATTGCCACTATAAATAAACAAATTTATGGACAAGAAGCCTTACCAACAGAACACGCAAATGAGCTTAGGGATAGAAGAGATGAGCTTGAGCTTACTCTTTCAAAGCTAGTTAGTGCAGTTGCAAGCAAAAATGAAATCAATCAAGACAATCGCCTTGATACAACCATCACTGATCCAGGACATCAATACAATCTAAGTATAGAAGGTTTTAGTATAGTAGATGGGATAAATTTTCATCCTTTAAAGCTTGATTATGATGATAAGAATAAATCTTATAGCATTTATTATGAAACTCCTGATGAAAAAGTTCGCGATCTTACTGCAAAGATTAACGGTGGACAGCTTGGTGCTCAACTTGACTTACGCGGTAGAAACTATAGCAAAAGCGAAGGAAAATATGAAGATGGAATTATCCAAGGTTATATGGATTCTTTAGATACTTTTGCTAAGACCATGATCAACGAAACTAACAATCTTTATGCGAGTTCTGCGAAAAGTTCTGTTACTTCTGATTATCTATCTGGACTTAAGGGAGATATTCCTTTAGTTAATTACGACAGAACCATACAACCAGGAAGTTTTGATATAGTCATTTATGATGATAAAGGCGATAAAAAACTCACCAAAACCATCACCATAGATGTAAATACAACCATGAATGATATCATGCGTCAAATCAATGCTAATACAGATGATAATAACGATCACGATGCAAATAATGATGTTGATGATCATATCAATGCAAGTTTTAGCTACGATGCAAAAACTGGAGATGGTTTATTTCAAATCAATGCAAAATCAGGTTTTAAAGTAGCCATTGAAGATAAGGGCACAAATTTCGCAGGTGCGTTTAGCATAGGTGGTTTTTTCAGTGGAACTGATGCAAGTGACATGAAAGTAAAAGATTCTATCTTAAATGATCCAAGCACAGTAAGAGCAAGCTCAAATGGGGTTGATAGTGGCAATGACATGGCAAATAAAATCATCCAACTTCAATATGAAAAAGTTAATTTTTATAATGAAGATGGTACTATCGATAATCTTACTATGGAAGAATATTACCGCAAACTTACAGGTAAAATAGCCTCAGATGGTGAAAATAACAATGTTGTAAATTCAAGCAATGAAACTCTTTATAATTCTGTTTATAGCGAATACCAATCTAAAAGTGGCGTAAATACAAATGAAGAATTAGCCGCTCTTATACAATACCAATCAAGTTACGGTGCTGCAGCAAAAATCGTCTCAACTGTAGATCAAATGCTTGATACCTTACTAGGACTTAAATCTTAAGCTCTAGTAATATCAAGTGAAAAATTTTATCCATCTTAAAGCCAAGCTTGATTTTTTAGCCAATCAAAAAAACACCAATCATTCCCTTTTTGAAACTCCAGATCCTTTGCAAATTGCTAAAATTCACAATGATGAATTTACTGCCTTAATTTGTGCTTTATTTGCCTATGGAAATGCTAAAAATATAGTAAATTTTCTAAAAAAACTTGATTTTTCTTTATTAAACCTTCAAGAAAAACAAATAAAAAAAGAACTTAAAAATTTAAAATACCGCTTCCAAAATGAGAAAGATATACAAGAAATTTTTATCACTCTTTCAAGACTTAAAAATGAAATTTCACTCTACGAACTTTTTTATCAAGCCTATCAAAAAAGAGAAAATACCACAGATGCCATCTTAGCTTTTATGCAAAAAATCAAAACCTTAAATTCATATTCAAGTTATGGGTATGATTTTTTCTTTGGAAAAATTTGGCAAAACACCCCTACTTCACCTCTTAAACGCTATAATATGTATCTAAGATGGATGGTTAGAAAAGATGAACTTGATCTTGGACTTTTTACCAAAATTCACACCAAAGATCTTTTAATTCCACTTGATACACATACACATAAAATTTCCTTGACTTTAGGACTTCTAAAGCGTAAAATATATGATTATAAAAGTGTTTTAGAACTCACGCAAAATTTAAAAAAATTAGATGCAAATGATCCCATAAAATATGACTTTGCACTCTATCGTTTAGGGCAAAGTAAGGAAATTGACAAATTTAAGGAGTGAAAAATGGGCTTTGAGCACTTAGATACAATTTATTATTTCATACTTTTTTTTGTAGCTCTTTTTGCTGGTTTTATAGATTCTATTGTAGGTGGAGGAGGGCTTATTACTCTACCAGCGCTCATAGCCTGTGGGATTCCTGCGCATTTATCTTTAGCAACAAACAAACTCCAAAGCGTCTTTGGTTCTTTTACGGCTACTTTAACTTATTTTAAATCCACCACTCTACCTCATCTTGCTTGGGGTGTTTTTTTTACAGCCTTAGGAGCAGCTATAGGAAGTTATAGCGTTCTTTTTGTAAAAGATGAGCAATTAAAGCTTATTATCTTAATCTTTTTAACTCTTACTTTCCTATATACAGCCTTGCGTCCTAACTTAGGTAAACACGAAAGCGAACCTAAAATAAAAAATATCAAAATTTTTCATTTAATTTGTGGCTTAACTTTAGGATTTTATGATGGATTTTTAGGGCCTGGAACGGGTTCATTTTGGATTTTTGCTTGTGTGATGCTACTAGGTTTTAATATGAGAAAAGCAAGCATTAATACTAAAATTTTAAATTTCACTAGTAATATCATTGCTCTTGCTATATTTTTATGGCAGTACGAACTTTTATGGGCTGTAGGTTTGCTTATGGGTGTAGGACAAGTTTTAGGAGCTTATTTAGGCTCAAAACTTGTGTTAAAAACTAATGGAAAGTTTATAAAAACTTTATTTTTAATCGTTGTAGGAGCTACTATCATTAAAGTAGCTTGGGATTATTTTAGTTAAAATTGACCCCTGAGCTAAGCTCCCACATAGGTAAGAATATACCTAAAGCCAAAAACAAAACTAAAAGCGCTACAAATAAAGTCATCATAGGTTCTAAAAAAACCAAAAATCTATCCATCAAATTTTCGCTTTTTTGTTGATAATATTTGGCAATTTCTTCACTTAATACTTCAAGTCTTCCACTTTTCATCGCAACACTAAGCATAGAAAATACCAAAGAATCAAAAATATCAATCTTTTTAAAAACCTGACTTAACTCAAGACCAGAATCTATAAAACTAAAAAGTTTTTTATACTGAAAAATTAAAAATTTATTTTCAAGCCCTATAATAGCTAAATCAAAAGCTTTAGATATTGAAATTCCATTTTTTAAAAGCAAAGAAAAAACCATAAAAAAATAATAATTTTGATTATAAATAATCAAACGAGAAATCAAAGGTATTTTTAAAAATAAAAAATCGCAAGAAAAAGCAAAAGAATGAAAATGTTTATAAGCTAAAATAAGCATAACAATAAAAATAACAAACAAAAGTATGCAAAAAATTCCATAGCCATCTAAAAAATTATAAATTTCTAACATTACATGTGTAACAAAAGGCAAACTCGCGCCTAAATTTTCAAATAAATCTTTAAAATTAGGCACTACAAAAAGCATTAAAAATAAAAATGCTCCGATAATACTTAAAAAAACCAAAGTAGGATATCTAAAAGCCTTTTTTAATTGTTTTTGAGTCTCTAAGCTTTTTTCTCGAAGTTTAGAAATTTGACTAAACACTTCACTGATTTTTCCTGTCTTTTCAGCCGTTTTAATCAAAGCTAGCTCCGCACGATTTAATCCAAAATTAGCATTTTCAAAAGCTTGATTTAAATTTTGGGCTAAAATTAAATTGTCTAATATTTTTTTCATAATCTTGCAAGAATGCATAAGATATAATTCTCTAATCGCTTCTTGAACACTTAATCCAACTTCACACAACAAAGCCAGCTCTTTAAAAAAGAGTATGAAATTTTCATCTTTTAATCTCTGAAAATTAGATTTTTGAATTTCTTTTATATCAATGATTTTCCAATTCTTTGATAAGGCTTTTGCTTGTGCTGTATTTAAATTTTCAGCTTTTATAGTTTTTATATAATTTTGATTGTTTTTAAGAAATTCTACTTCATAAAACTTCATCTTACAACCCTTAAAAGCTCATCTATACTTGTAAGACCTTCTTTGGCTTTTTTTAAACCTTGTTCAAACATAGTTTGAAAGCCATATTTTTTTGCAAGCTCCATTAAAATCGTTTTATCTTGATTTTCCCTAATTGCACAAGCTAAATCTTCATTGATCTCTAAGCACTCAGCGATTAATTCTCTGCCAAAAAATCCACTATGATGACAACGCTCACATCCTTTTGGTTCAAAAAATTCACCTTCAAATTCAATATAATGTTTTTTGCTTTTTTGCTTACACCAAGGACAAAGTTTTCTAACCAAACGCTGTGCTATAACAAGACTTAAAGCCGATGCTATCAAGTAACTTTTTGCTTGCATATCCAAAAGCCTATCAATGGTACTAAGAGCATCATTAGTATGCAAGGTGCTTAAAAGCAAATGACCTGTTAAAGAAGCTTTAATTGCAATATCTAAACTTTCTTCATCGCGGATTTCTCCTATCATGATAATATCAGGATCTTGCCTTAAAATTGCTCTTAAAATACTATTAAACTCGACTCCAACTTTTGAATTAAGCAAAATTTGCTGCACTAAAGGAATTTTATATTCTATAGGATCTTCTGCTGAAATAATCTTTTTTTCAATACTTTTCAACTCATTTAAACACGCGTATAAAGTTGTACTTTTACCACTGCCAGTAGGGCCGGTTAATAAAATCATTCCATTGGGACGATGTAAAATCTTTTTTAAAATTTCTAAATTTTTATCTCCAAGATTTAGTTTATACAAATCCAAAATTTCTTTATCATGTTTTAAAATTCTTATAACAACACTTTCGCCATAAATCAAAGGCAAACATGAAACACGAAAATCATATCTTTCATTTTCAAAATCTAATTCAAAACTTCCATCTTGTGTTTTTCTTGATTCAGCTAAATTCAAACAAGCTAAAAATTTGACATGAAAAACCAAAGCTTCATAAACATCCTTCTCAAAAATAGCAAATTCACGCAAAATTCCATCAACCCTAAACCTAATCAAAGCGTCATCGTTCCTTGCTTCTATATGAATATCACTCGCATGAAAAGATAAAATTTCATGTAATAAAAAATCAAAAATTTGACTGATGCAACTTTGATCATCTCTTTTTTGATTTTCTTGCCATTCAAGTCTAAGCTTAATGCTTAATCTTTTAATCTCCTCTTGAATGCGAATTTGATTTAAAATTTTAGCTATCTTTAATTCATCGGCAATTGCAGTGTCGATTTTTTCACAAATCATAAAAGTCTTAACTTGCTCTAAAAGCTCTAAAGAACAAGGTTTGGATCTAATAATCATAAAGCCGTCATTATTTTTAATAAGCAGAAATTTAAATTTTAAAAGTAAAGAAAAAGGTATACCTTCATAAATAAAATCATTATCTTCATCTAAATCAACAAAATGTAAATTACAAAAATTTGCTAATTTTTTAAAAAAATCCCAAGAAGTGATATTAAATTTAGTGCAAATTTCATCAAGACTTATTTCATTATCAATATAAGCTTGAAAAATTTTATCCATTCTACTTTCCATCTAATTCCATTAAACCATAATAATTTATATAAGCATCTAAAGCACTTTGAGCTTCTTTTTCTTCACCTAAAGCTCTTTTAGCCTGAGCAAAAATCAGCCAAGAATCTTGTTTTTGCTTGTCAAGTTCATTGGCTTTTAAAGCCCAAAATATTGTCTTTTGATAAGCTTTAATATCAAAATACTTCTTAGCTAAATTTAAAGCCTTTTCATAGCTTGGATTTTGATAAAAAGATTTTTTTAAATCAGAAATATTTAAAATTTTAGAATCAATTTCTATCTTACTAATATGTGTATTTTCCTGCACCGCTTTAACTTCTTCTAGTTCTTTATATAACTTTTCCCTAGAAATCTTATTTTTTTCTTGTAAAATTTGCGCTTGAAGAATCTTTTGCTCTAAATACTTTTTATGTTCAATAGCTTGCAAATAAATATTTTTTTGCTTATTATATTTTTGCATTAGCACAAAAAAACAAAATGCTATCACTAAGATTAAAACAATTAAAAATAAATATTTTAAATATTTTTTAAGTAAAAAATATTTATACCTAAGCTCAAGTTCTTTAATTCTTTCTTGCATACCTTACCTTAATAAGCCATTCTCTAAAGCACTAAGCTTTAAAATATACTCTTGACTTTTGTTTGTATCAAAAAAACTATTTATCTCATAAAAACTTTTTAAAGTTTTATCAATATATCTTAAATTTCCTTGAGAAATTTTTTGTAAAAACTTAAGACATTTATTTGAAAAATTCATTCCGAATTTCAATTTAATATAATCATCAAGCTCTAAAAGACTAATATTTTTCAATTCAAAACAAGCACTTAAACGACTTTTAAAATGCTCTTTTTTAAGTATATTTAACTTTTTATGAGAACTTAAAACAAAACTTATAGAATCACTATAAATCCTAATGCTTTCTAGCATTGCATAATCATACATTCCTACTTCATCAAGAATGATTAAACTCTGACCTTGTGAAATCAAAAACTCAATTTTTTCTTTTAAGAAACTCTGATCTTTAAAATTTTCATTAATAAAATCAACATTATATTTTTTTGCCAATCTTTGCAACAATACACTTTTACCGCTACCACTTTTTCCCCATAAAAAAATAAAAGCTTTTTGGCTTTCTAAAATTTGATTGATTTGATGAAAAATTTCTTCTCTAAATGGAATAATTTTACTCATAATGCTTAAATCCTAGATCTTTAAGACTTGGAGCGTTTACACTATCTACTATACTTGGAGTGATAATAAAAACAATTTCAGTTGCTTTAGAATTTAAAACTTCTCCTTTAAACAAAGAACCTAGAATTGGAATTTTTGATAGAAAATTGATAGAATTTTTCTCATTAGATTTATCGTGAGAAATCAATCCACCTAAAATTAAAGTTTGATTATTCTCTACTTGCACAACACTAGAAAGCTTTTTTTGTATGGTATCAGGAGCAATAGTTCTTGGTTCTTTTTGTCGTTTATTATCTTCTGGATACTTAAAATCACTTAAGCTTGGATTAATTCTAAGCATTATTTTTCCATCATCAGAAATTTCAGGCAAGATATTGAGTAAAATACCTATAAAAATAGAATAATTATTATAACTTTCACTAACAGTAGTCCCATTTTCAGTACCTTTAGAACTTTCTTTGACTTGATAATTTATAGTATCGCCTACAGAAATAATGGCTTGTTGGTTGTTTAAAGCCATAAGCTTTGGATTAGAAAGCACGCTAGTTTTTCCATTTTGAGAAAGAAAGTTAATAATAGAATCAAAATTTAAATTTGCCCTTAAACCCAAATTCTTAACAAAACCTTGCCCATTTTGAAACTGAATAAAAGAATTTTCATTATTTACTTGTGAATTTAAACCTATATTAAAATTTTGCCAATTAATCCCACTAGAATGGCTTTCATTTAAACTCACAGCAAGTATGCTAACATCGATAATAACTTGTTTTTTAAGACGATTTTCTAGTTTTTGCAAATAATTTTTCACACTTTTTAACTGAGAATTTGTTCCAGTTACTATAATAAGACCTGCATTGGGATTTATAATGGGAGTTTTAGCCTCATAATCTTCATGAGAATTTTTTAATAATACAATAATCTCTTTTTCTATATTTTGCCAAAAATCAAATTTTTCCATACTTTTAATCATATTGTCTTCTGCGTCATCAAAACTACCGCTATATTCACTTTGCCTTGGTTTAGCGTCTACAGACGCTTTAGTTATGCTTTGTCCTTCTCTGATAGAAGTGATATAACTTATCTTGAAAATCTTCGTATTAATGCCTGAAATTCTTAAAATTTTACCATCAAAATCATAGCTAAGATCATGCTCTTTGATAAAAAAATTAAAAATTTCGTCCAAACTCATTTGATGAATATTGACAGAGTTTTGCAATGTTTCTAATTTTTCTTTGGCAATTTTATCTTTAACAATAATACTAAAAGAACAATATTTTGCAAGCTCATCAAGACTTTCTTGTATGCTTAATTTTTCATTAATACTGATATCAAAAAGACGCTTTTGACAATCTAAAGCATAAAGATAATGGCAAAAAAGAATGTTAATTAATATTAATCTTATCATTTTTATTTATTTGGATTGCAATTTCTAAATTATCATATTGGAATTTAATCTCTTTAGTATTTATTTCATGTATTATAGCATCATCAATCATATCACCTTTTTTATACCATCGATCATAAATTTTTACTTTATCAAGCATAATTGCAGTAATTTTAATATGTCTTAATTTTTCAAAAGTAGGATTCACAAATGGGTTTTGAAGAGTATTAAAATTTATGCGATTTTCTTTATCTATAAGTTTAAAATACTCCTCAAAATTATCTTGTGCAAACAAAGTGCTAAAACACAATGTAGCACTAAAAATATATTTTATCAGCTTTCAACCTCATTACTATAATCAGCCATAGCGATACGCTTAAGCTGTCTATAGCGACGTTGAGCGTCTTTTTTATTGCGTTCAAAAAGCTCAGCAGCATGTTCAGGATTTGCTTTTTTAAGTGAATTATAACGCACTTCATTCATCAAAAATTGCTCATATAAATCCCAATCAGGCTCTTTTCCTGTTAGAGTTAAAGGATTTTTTCCTTGCTCTTCTAAGCGAGGATCAAAGGTATAAAGTGGCCAATAACCACATTTTGTAGCAAGCTCACCTTGCTCTCCTGAGTAACCAAGCCCACCTTTAATACCATGAGCTATACAAGGAGAATAACAAATCACCAAAGATGGTCCATCATAAGCTTCAGCTGCAGTGATAGCTTTGATAAGATGAGTATAATTTGCCGTTGAATTTACTTGTGCTACAAAAATATAACCATAAGTCATAGCAATTTGACCTAGATCTTTTTTCTGTATAGGTTTGCCTGCTGCTGCAAACTGTGCTACAGCTCCTGTTCTAGAAGATTTTGAACTTTGACCGCCTGTATTAGAATAAACTTCTGTATCAAGCACTAAAATATTTACATTTTCTCCACTTGCTAAAACATGATCAAGTCCGCCATAGCCTATATCATAAGCCCAACCATCACCACCAAAAATCCAGTGAGATTTTTTACTTAAATACTGTTTAAGCTCTAATATATCTTGTACGGCTTTAATATTTTTATTTTGCTCTAAAATAGGGATCATTTTATCTTTAATTTCCACAGACATAGCACCATTGTCTTTATTTGCAATCCAATCTTTAAAAAGGGCTGATAAAGCATTTGGAACTTCTTGCATACTTTCATTCATGATATATTCAATGCGGTGTCTTGTATTTTCAGTTGCAATTTTCATACCCAAACCAAACTCAGCATTGTCTTCAAAAAGTGAATTTCCCCAAGCAGGACCGTGTCCATTTTTCACACTTTTTCTATAAGGAGTTGATGGAGCTGAGCCCCCATAAATAGAACTACAACCTGTCGCATTAGCCACAATCATTCTTTCACCGAACAATCTTGTAATTAAAGTAATATAAGGAGTTTCCCCACATCCAGGACAAGCTCCATGGAATTCAAATAAAGGTTGGGCAAATTGTGCTCCTTTTGTAGTTTCTTTATTTAAAATATCATCTTTGTATGTGATTTCTTTAAATAAATAATCCGCATTTTCTTGCTCACCAAAATCCATCTCTTCTTGAAGTGGTACCATAACCAAAGATTTTTCTTTAGTAGGACACTCATGAACACAAAGCTCACAGCCTGTACAATCAAGTGGAGAAACTTGAATTTTAAAGCTTAATTTTTCTCCTTTGGTTCCTTTAGCTTCTAAAGCATGATCTTTTACACCGCGAGGTGCATTTACCATTTCTTCATCATTAATCAAAAATGGTCTAATAACAGCATGCGGACAAACTGAAGCACATTGATTACATTGGATACAATTTGCCTCTATCCATCTTGGTACCATAACCCCAACACCGCGTTTTTCGTATTCGGTTGTGCCGTGTTCAAAACTTCCATCTTCATAACCTAAAAAGGCTGAAACAGGTAAATCATCACCCTTAGCCGCATTCATAGGTTTTACGATTTTTTCAACAAATTCAGTACCTTTATAGGCATTGGTTTGTTCTTTTTCTTTAAGCTCTAAATTTTTCCAATTTGGATCTACTTCAACTTTTACAAGTCCATCAGCACCCACATCAATAGCCTTGTAATTCATTTCTACAATAGCATCGCCTTTTTTACTATAAGATTTATACGCAAGCTCTTTCATGTATTTTTGTGCGTCTTCATAAGGAATGATTTTTGCAAGTTTGAAAAAGGCTGATTGCATAATGGTATTTGTACGATTTCCCAAACCTATATCACGAGCTAGTTTGGTTGCATTGATGATATAAAAATTTACTTCTTTTTCAGCTAAAGTTTTCTTTACTGCATCTGGAAGTTGTCTTATGGTTTCTTCAGCATTCCAAATACTATTTAAAAGGAAAGTTCCTCCTTTGCGAATTCCTGCTAAAACATCATAAATTTCCAAATAAGCCGCTACCGAACAAGCGATAAAATGCGGAGTTGAAACAAGATAAGTTGAACGGATAGGTTTTTTAGAAAATCTTAAATGGCTTCTTGTATAACCCCCTGATTTTTTAGAATCATAAGCAAAATAAGCTTGAGCGTAAAAATCCGTTTTATCCCCGATGATTTTAATCGAGTTTTTATTTGCACCCACAGTTCCATCAGCACCAAGTCCGTAAAATAAACATTCGATCGTACTTTCATCTCCAAGTGAAATTTTCTCTCCAGTACTCAGTGAAGTATGAGTTACATCATCAACTATACCTACAGTAAAGCCATCTTTTGGATTATCAAGTTTAAGATTTTCAAATACTGCTATCATTTGAGCAGGATCAACATCCTTTGAAGAAAGTCCGTATCTTCCACCCACTATAACAGGAGCATTTTCTCTTCCATAGAAAGCTGATTTTACATCAAGATAAAGTGGCTCCCCAAGACTTCCTGGTTCTTTGGTTCTATCTAAAACTGCGATTTTTTTCACTGATTTTGGCATAACATCAAAGAAATATTTTAAGCTAAATGGGCGATAAAGATAAACTTTTAAAATCCCTACCTTTTCACCCTTAGCATTAAGATAGTCTACCACTTCTTCAAGTGCTTGAGTCACAGAACCCATAGCAACAATCACACGCTCTGGCTCTTTATGTCCATAATAAGTAAATGGTTTGTATTCTCTACCTGTGATTTTTGAAATTTCTTGCATATATTCATTAACAACATCAGGCAAAGCATCATAAAAACGGTTACTTACTTCTCTAGTTTGAAAATAAATATCATCATTTTGTGCTGTTCCGCGTGTTTTTGGATTTTCTGGATTTAAAGCATTATTTCTAAATTCAAGCAAAGCTTCTCTATCTAATAATCTATCAAAATGTGCATAATCCATTACTTCAACTTTTTGAATTTCATGGCTTGTTCTAAAACCATCAAAAAAATGCAAAAATGGCACTCTTCCCTTAATTGCAGCTAAATGTGCTATACCAGCTAAGTCCATGGTTTCTTGCACGGAATGCGAACAAAGCATAGCAAAACCAATTTGTCTTGCCGCATAAATATCTTGATGATCACCAAAGATAGACAAAGCTTGAGCAGCCAAAGAACGCGCTGCTACATGGATTACACAGGGGAGTAATTGACCTGCTATTTTATACATATTTGGAATTTTAAGGAGTAATCCTTGAGAAGCTGTATAAGTTGTAGTCAAAGCCCCAGCCTGTAAAGATCCATGCACACTACCTGCAGCACCTGCTTCACTTTGCATTTCTACGATTTTTACAGGAACTCCAAAAAGATTTTTTTTGCCTGCAGCTGCCCACATATCGGTGTAATCAGCCATAGGAGAACTAGGTGTAATAGGATAAATTCCAGCAACTTCAGTAAAAGCATACGCAGCGTATGCAGCAGCCTCATTTCCGTCCATAGTTTTCATAATTTTACCCATTGAGACCTTCCTTATATATTGATAATTTTTATAATTTTTTAGCTATCAATTTACTATAAATTCTCTTAAAAGGCGTTTAACGAAAACTTGAAATTAGTTTAATCTAGCTATATAATTAACAGCCTCATATGCATTTAAAAATACCATAGAATGAGCTTTTAATTCATTTTCATTGCCATAGCCACAAGTTAAGGCCAAAGGAGTGATATTAGCAGAAATTGCAGCTTGAATATCTAGTATTGTATCGCCTATCATATAGGCATTTTCTTGAGTTTTATTAAGTCTTTTTAAGGCTAAAATTATAGGTTCAGAACTTGGCTTTGGATTTATGACATCTTCAAGAGTAATTAAAGTTTTAAAGAATTTTTTAACCCCCAAATAATCAAGTAAAATCGGAGTAAATTTACCTCCTTTTGTTGTAACTATACCAAGATCTGCAATTTCGCTTCCAAGTTCTAATGCTTCTTTTGCTTTAGGCAAAAGAGTGGTTTGTTCTAAATAAATTTGTGCATAAATTTCACGATAAGCTAATACAAATTCTTTACTTAAATTTACTTTATCTGGATAAAGCATTCTAAACATTTGCTCTAAAGGATAACCTATGAGATTTTTGATTTCTTCATTATTTTTAGAAGTTAATCCAAGGGCTTTAAAAGCTCCTTGGAAAGAATTTAAAATAGCATCAGTAGAATCAATTAAAGTGCCATCTAAATCAAATAAAATAGTTTTATTCATTATCTTAAAATAAATTTAGCATCCACTCTTCTATTATCCGCTCTACCTTCTTTAGTGTCATTGCTTGAGCGAGGATTATCTTGACCATAACCTACTGTTTTGATGCGACTTTTTTCTACACCATATTTTTCAAGTTCATTAGCAACACTTTTAGCACGTCTTTCAGAAAGCTTTTGATTATAAGCTCTTGAACCGATATTATCTGTATGTCCTTCAAGAATAGTATCATATCTTTCATTTTCATCTAAAACTTTTGCAATTTCTTTGATTTTTTCTTGAAAAGTTGGATTTATAGTAGTTTTATCAAAACCAAAATGACCTTCCAAAGAAATAGTTTTTTCGCAACCATTTTCATCTAATAAAGCACCTTCTCTTGGTTCTACAGGACATTTTACTTGTGGAGCTGGACGAGTATCAGCAACTTCTTCTACAGCTTTTTCCTTTTTGCCACCAAAACCAAAACTAATACCTAAAGTTGAAACCCAATTATGGTTTGCATGGTTAAAATTAATTTGATCTCTAGTTTCAAGTCTTAAAGCCAAAGAATCACTAAGACGGAATTTTACACCCGCGCCATAATGTCCAAATCCACCGCTTTTATTATCATAAGCAGCATTTGAAAAATCCTCATATCCTCCACCTGCTAAACCATAGAAATAAAATTTCTCACCTACATCAATACCTTTAATAGCACTCAAATAAGTTCTTGTAATATCTGTAGTTTTATTTGTATTTGTATATTTAACATCAGAATAATGCTCTAACCCAAATTCTAATTGATCAAGCCAAAAATCGTCAAAATGATAACCAAGTCTAATCCCTGGTGCATAGCGATTATCCATATCTAAATTACCTTCAAAGTAATTATAGTTTAAAGTTGGAGTGATTTCAAATTTTACATTGTTATCAGCACCGAATAAAACACTTGCCAAACCTAAACATAATAATATTTTTTTCATAGAAAAAACCTTTCATTGTGTTATAAAATAAAAATTTAAATTTTGCAATTATATCATAAATGACAGAAAAAAGGATAAGTTTTATAAAAAATTGTAGAAAGGTGGGAAAATCCCACCAAAAATATTAACGTTTAGAGAATTGCGGGCTTCTTCTTGCTTTGCGGCGTCCATATTTTTTACGCTCAACAGTTCTACTATCTCTAGTAAGAAGTCCTTTAGGTTTTAATAAAGCTCTAAAATCAGCATCCATAGCTGCTAAAGCTCTTGAAATTCCATGTCTTAAAGCTTCAGCTTGAGCACTATAGCCCCCGCCTAAAGTAGTTGCTTTAATATCCATTGAAGTTTCTTGTTTAGTCACAAGTAAAGGTTGAACCACTTTAAGCTTAATCGCCTCGTGTCCACCAAGCCAAGTGTTTAAATCAACACCATTAACACTAATTTTACCACTACCTGGTTTTACCCATACCTTTGCGATAGCAGTTTTTCTCTTACCTGTTGCGTATGTTGTTGCCATGATTATTTTCCTTCTTTAGCAATTTGCGCAGTGTGTGGGTGCTCACTACCCGCATAAATTTTTAATTTTTTAAGCATAGCTCTGCCCAAATTTGTTTTAGGAAGCATACCTCTAACTGCTAATTTATATAATTTTGCAGGATTTTTTTCAAGTAAATCACCAAATTTTTCGCTTTTTACACTTCCAAAATATCCTGAATGTCTATGATAAAGCTTATCTTCTGCTTTATTAGCACCTGTAAATACAGCTTTTGAAGCATTGATGATAATTACATAATCACCACAATCAACATTTGGAGTAAAGCAAGGCTTGTTTTTACCTCTCAAAATTGTTGCTACTTCAGTTAAAAGACGACCAAAGCGTTTGCCTTCTGCGTCTAAAACAATCCATTCTCGTTTTACTTCGTTTGGCTTTGTTATCTTTGTCATAATTTTTACCTTTGCCAAAAATTTAAAATGTGATTGTATAAAAAATAATATTAATTTTTACTTAATTTAAGTAAAAATAAAGTTTATATTTCCAAAATTTGAATTTCATTTTCCAAACAATAAACTATAAAAGCACGCACTTTATCTTTTTTTAAAATTTCACTAATGGCAATCTTATAAGTTCTTACTTGCTCTTTATGTTTATCTTGCATAGCAAGACCTGTTTTATAATCAATTATGAAAGCTTCTTCATCTTTTAGAGCAAGCAAGTCTAATTGTTTAATTTCTCCATTAAAACTCAAAGCTTGCTCTTTTAAAAGCTTTCCATCGCTAATTAAATTTTGAAATTGAGTATTTTTCAGCAAAATTTCAATTCTTTTAAAAAGCTTTTCAAAATCACTCTCATCTAAAAAATGCCTAAATTTGCTCTTGCATCTTTGAGTAAGTATTTGAAAATTTTCACCCTTAGGGAGTTTTAAATTTTGCATAAAAAAGTGAAAAGCATTTCCAAAATATAACTCTTTACTATCAAGCTTTTCTTCACTTTGAACTTCTTGTGGGCTAATTTTTTCAAATTTTTGTAAAGCTTGAATACTTTCTTTTTTAATACTTAAAATTTGCTCTTTGCTTTCTAAAAAACCTCTCTCTTGAGAATGTATATTTAAAAATCCCCCCTTAAAATAACTTGGATAATTTCCATTTACACTTTCTTCGTTTCTTTTTATGATAATCAAACTTTCCTTAGCTCTTGTAAAAGCCACATAAAGTTTATTGATATCATCTTCATAATTTGCTCTTGTAATATTTTCTTTAAAAAGGGTATAAATAGGCTCTTTAGTAAGCTCTCGAATTTTATCCTTAATATGGAGTTGCCAACCTTGATTGATATCATATTCAAGCATGATATCTTCATTGTTTGAATTGTTTTTAGATAAACTATCTAGCAAAATCACATGATCAAATTCCAAACCCTTAGATTTATGCACACTCATAATACTAATACCCATATTTTGCTCGCTTACTATTTTCAAAGTACAAGGCTCAAATAAAAGCTTTAAAAAATTTTCCTTAGTTTTAGCATATTCGATAAATTGCATTAAAGCTATATCATTTAAATCAAGTTTTAATTCTTTTATTAAAAAAAGTACATTTTCCATAGCATTTTTTGAAAAATCAAGGGTGATTTTTCTCGGCTCAAAACCTAAAAGTTCTTTTAAAAATACCAAGTAAAACTCATCACCAAAAATACAATATTTAGCATATTCTAAAACAAGTCTTACGCTTGCTTTATTTTCAAGTAAAACATTGCTTTGAGTAAATGCAGGAATATTTTGCTCTCTTAAAAAATCCAAAACCATATCTGCATCGCTATTTTTCCAACACAAAATACAAATATCATCATAAGAAATATTTTTAGATCTTAAAAAATTAACTTGCTCAAATAAAGTTTCTAAAGTCTTTTCCTTGATTTCTTGAGCTTGGTTTTTAACCTTTTGTTCTTTAGATTCCACAATACGCACAAAACCGCCTTTTTTGCTTTCTAAGGCAAATTGCTCTTTATAATCTTTGATTTTTTCTTTAAAAGTTTCATTAACAAAATCAACCAAAAGCTCTTTAGAACGATAGTTAGTATTTAAACTGTCACTTTTAATTTGATCAAATTCTTGTTTTAACAAATCAAATAATTCTTTTTTTCCTTTACGAAAGCGATAAATACTTTGTTTTTTATCTCCTACATAAAAAAAAGTGCGATTTTTCTTAACTCCTTCCCCTGAAACAAGCTCAGCGATCAAAGGGCGTAAAATTTGATATTGGATCACACTCGTATCTTGAAATTCATCAATAAGCAAATGCGAAATAAAGCCATCTAAACGAAAATAAATCATATCCTTAAATTCACTGGTTATTAACTCATAAACTTTTTTACTCACATCTTGGAAATTTAAGGTATTTTTATCTTTATGAAATATATTTTTAGCTTCACTATAATGATTTAAAAGATTCATTAAATTAGCAATTTTATAATTTTCAAGCTCTATAGCATAAGTATTTAAAGCATTTATAAGCCCCATTCTTTTTGCGCTAAAATATAAGTTAGTGCTTTCTAAATCTTGTAAATATTTTGTACTTTCAAATTTTGTCATAAAACTTGATTGCATAAACACGGATAAATCTAAAACTTCGCTTTTAAAATTGTCACACAAGTTTTTATAATTTTTTACATGAGTAAGACCCAAACAATAACTTCTTAACTCACTATAAGCTTTATTGATATAAGCTTTAGATGGATTTGGAATTTTAGGAAGATTTTGAAAATAAGCATTCTCATAAAATTTTTCAAGCTCGTTAAAAAAATTTTCTTTCTCATCAACTAAATTAATATAATAAGCCAAATCTTTTAATTCATCTTTTTTAAGAAGTTTTAAAAAAATCTCTCTTACATCAAGCTTCTCTTCACTCATTGTAAAATCACTACTTAAGCCCAAATTTAAAGCAAAAACACGCAAAATTTTTCCGAAAAAAGCATCAAAAGTACTGATTTTTAACTCTGTTCTTAAAAATTCTTCTTTTTTAGCATCTCTTAAAGAAATAAGCTCTTCTTTATCTTTACCTAAAAGCTTGCAAAGTTCATTGCATTCACTGGTTTTATTTTCTTTTTCTAAATTTAAAAAAGTCTCAATAATTCTTTTTTGCATTTCATTAGCAGCTTTTTTGGTAAAAGTCAAAGCTAAAATTTCATTAATCCTAACCCCTTTTAAAATAAGTGCTACAAAACGCACACTCAAAGCAAAGGTTTTTCCACTTCCCGCACTCGCTTCTAATGCCAAAAAAGGCTCAAATTGACTCATTTTAATTCCTTTTTATAAATGAGTTTATAAGGACAGTACTCATCTTGTTCATTTTCAAACTCTATTTCTTCCTTGCTCATAAGAACTAAGTCTTTAAGTCTTTCTCTTAGCTCATCTAAACTTTTAGCTTTTTGATGCAATATTTGCATACTATTTAAATCATAAAAACCCACGCTTGCATTTTCATCATATAAAGCTTGGTAAAAAGCAAGTTGATAAGAATTACTTGGTACTTTTCCACTTTTATAATCAATGATCAAATTACCTTCTTTTGAACTATCGATACGATCTATAGTGCCCTTAAGTTTTATACTATCTGCTCCGAGCTTTAAAATATTATTTAACTCAAGCTCTGTATGTGCGACATAAAAGCCTTTTGAAAAATGCTCTTTTTCATTTTTAGCAAATTGTATAAATTTTAATTTAAATACTTCAAGATCAAGTTCACTGATATTGTATTTTTGATATTCTTTATTCAATAAATTTGCAAAAACTTTTATATCAAAATCATTATTTACATAATTTTTATAATAAATTTCAAGCATTTTATGGATGAAATTTCCTTGATTTTTCGCTTTACTTTCCTCGCTTAAAACCCTAGGTTCTGCTAAATTTAAAATATAACGATAATAATAAGTTCTTTTTTGATTTTCCAATAAATTAAAACGACTAAAAGAAAGCGGAAACTCGAAAGGATTATGCTTTAAAATAGGAGCTTTTATAGGAGTTAGATTAGGTTTTATACCTTCATAGTCTAATTTTAAAGCATTAAGATAAGCTTTTTGGTGAATATGGGTTTCATAAAAAAAGTCAAAATCAAGTTCATCTAAAAAACGTGATTTGCTTTTTTCTTCATTTTCCACAAAGCAAATACTTATTTCTAAAGCATTCTTCATCAAGCTTTCATAATAAAATCTTTGTAAATTTTCTCTTCTATCATAGCTAATCAATCCTGCTTTTTTACGCACTTCATTGTTTAAAAAAAGTTCATTAATACTTCTTTTGGGAATAAATTCTTCATTAAAATCAACCAAAATCACCCCATCAAAACAAAGCCCACGACTTTCTAAAAGTCCCATTACCGTAACCTTACCTCCACCTACATCACTAAGGGAAAGTTGTGAAATTTGCATGAAAAAAAGATGGATCAACTCTTTAAGAGTTAAAGACTGATTTTTTAATAAATCTTTAATAAAATAAAGTTCTTTTCGTATCAAATAAATAAGCTCTTGCTTTTCATTTTCTAAAAATAAAGCAAGTAATTTTTCAAAATATTCAAAATCACATTTCTCATCAAAATACTTTTTAAACTCTATAAAATCAAGCTTTAAAGAATGTAAAAGCGTATTGTGATAATCAAAAATCATCTGCGTGTCTTCAAAATAATCCTCTTGATTTTTATAAACAAAAGAAGCACTACTAGCACTTTCATAAAGTGCTTGAAATTTTTGATAAAATAAACTTTCTTTAATACTAATCCCACTTGCAAAATTAAGCATATTGTCTTTATCAAAAAGTCTTAAAAACTCACAAAAACTTTCATCTGGAGTTATAACTACAATATTTTCAGACTTTAAACCTTTGCGTACAAAATGTGAAATTTCATCCATAACAAAAGCGCATTGTAAAGCCCTTAATTCAAAAGATTTGAGTTTAATTTTTGAATTTTTTGTTTTAAAAATTTCTTCTTTTAAAATCTCTTGTTTTGAAAGATTGATTTCATAATGAGTGTTTATTTTTAAATCAAATATTTTTAAAAAATCAAGTTTTGAAAGATATTCAAGATTAAATTTACTTGTTTTAAAACTTAAAACCACTTCTTTAATCTGAGAAATTTCACTTAATAAATTTTCTTCAAATTTACTCAAAAAACCTTGCAAATCATAAACTATAGCTTCATACTCATCTAAAAAATCTTTATTAAGAGTGTAATTTTTAGGTAAAGAAAGATCATCATAAAAAGAATTTTTTTCAAGTAAAGCAAGATAATTTTTATATACCTCATCTAAAATTTCTAAATGTTCATTATAGGTGGCATAATAATCATTATTTTTAAGATCTTCTATGCTTTTTTTTTCTAAACTAAGTTCTTTAAAAAAAGAAAAAAGATATTCGTTATTTTTCAAAAAAGCAAAAAATTCTACCGAAATTCCTAGTTTTTTTTCTAAATCCTTACTTTTTAGACAAGCTTCTTGCATTAAAAGTAAGCTTTCATAAGAACTTGCCTTATGAAAATTACTCAAACAAACTTTATCTAAAAATTCACCTATATGAATAGCACTATCTAATAAAGCATTTTGCTGTTTTTTTTGGTTATAATACTCTCTAATTTGTCTTGAAGAACTAAAAATTCTTAATTTCATTGAGCATTTAATTCGTAGCTAAAAAAACCCACTGTTTCTTGATTTGCATAAAACTTTAGCTTAAGCTCCCATCTACCTTTATCTAATTTAGGCAAAGCGATACTTAAAATTCCATTTTTAACTTGTCCTTCTAACTTTTGATCAAAATTTTTAGTGAATGGTCTTGTAAGAAGAACTTGAACTTTTAAATCATCAGAATTTATATTTTGCAACGCAGAAATTTTAAAATTTGCAACATAGGAATTTTGATCCACTTCATAACTAGGAATTTTTCTTTTACCTATAAAAGTGATTTTATCATTTTGAAAATTTACTTTAAAAAATTTATCAAAATTTACTTGTTGTTTTTGTATTTGATTGTAATTATTTTCAACATTTTGATAAGAGTCAAAATAAAAATCATCCTCATATACAGGATGGTGACTTGCTATAAAAATCGTTACAATACAAGCAATAATTATAGCCAAAAGTGAAAGCAAAATACCATAAGGCCAAAAACTTCTTTTAGTTTCTAACATTTTTTTTCCTCTTTATTCTTCTTTGTGCATAGTATAACAATGCAAAGCAAATAAATCCATAGATAAGTATTCTTAAGATATTGATAGTATCACGATTTGCATTACCTATAGAATGTTCTAATTGTAATCCCAAGGATTTTGCCACACGATCTACAATATCTGCATAACCATTAAGTATAGCAGCATTATAAATATCACCTTTATTTGTAGCTAATATCGGCAAAATAGATCCTGTTCCAGGATAAGGACTAAGCACGGATTCTTTATCAATCAAAGCTAAAGCACCTTTTGAGCCCACTATATCAACTTTGTGAGAATTTTTTGACAAAAGAAGCAATATATAAGATTGAGGAAGTTCTTTTTGTTTATTTAATAAAGTTTCAATTTCAGTTTCATCACCAACCATAACGCCGATAAAAATATTACTTTTTTGGTAAAGCTCTTTTCCTATAAGATTAATCTCATTACTTACTTTTTGACTTAAAATATTTTCATTAAAAAGTACAGCATCAAGAGCAAAAACCCTAGAAGGCAATAAAACAAAGAAGAAGATGGCTAAAAAAAAGCCATCTTGTAATATTTTTTTCATCCTATATGAAGATGATTTACAGTTAAAACCGACCAAGCGGTGATTGCAGCAGCAACAACTAAACCAATAACAATTAAATATTCCAAAGCTTTACTCATTGTGCTTCCTTTATACTTCTATGATCTTGTTCTTTTGAACCAAACATCTTTACACTTTGTACATCTTTAAGACTATATGGCTTTTGCATCACTTCTTGCTGAGCTTTAAGACCCCAAATAGTTAAAACTACTAAGATAGCAAGTAATAAAACCGTAGCAATTAACATACCTGTAACACCTGAAAGAGAAAACACGCATCTATTATTATTTTCCATCATTCACCCCTTGAAAGAGAAATTACATACTCGCCAACAGCTTCTTTTTGAATATCATTAAGTGTTGGAAAACTCGGCATTGTTCCTATAAAACCAGCCTTACCACTATGTAAAACATCTACTACAAAAGCTGCAGAACCGTATTTTGTAAGATCTGGGAACATTCCATCTTGACCTTTTCCATCTTCTCCATGGCATGCTGCACAAGTTGCATAAGCTTCTTTACCTTTTGCTACTAAATTTTCATTTGCAGTTTTCTTAATAGCTGAAAGATCTTTTGCTACATAAGCAGCAATAGCAGGAATATCTTCTTCTGCCACACCTAAATCAGCAGCACCAAGCATTTCTCCACCTGGAAAATTCATACCTTTTGAACCATGTTTAATTACATTGATTATACCTTCTTCGCTACCCCAAATATTTAAATTTTGAGCTTTACCATTGATACCATCGCCTGTAATTCCATGACAAGCTGAACACTGAACTAAAAAGATATTTTGACCCATTGCTATTTTATCTTCAGGAGATAAATTTTTAAATTTTTCTTCGAATTTTGTATTATGAGTTGCTACTTCTTCATTGTATTGACCTATACTTGAAAAAGAATTTAAAGGATATCCCCATAGAAAATACCAAATAGCCCAAACAATAGTCAGGAAAAATACCACAGCCCAACCAGTAGGAACAGCATTTTTATACTCTCCTATTCCATCCCAACTATGTTCGCTAAGCTCTGACTCGCCTTTTTTTTCTTTCATTTGCTTAAACATTCTACTCACAATAACTAGTGTGATTAAAATGATAAGAATAGCTCCAATTAAAGATAAGAGATTAACATTATCTTCTAAATTTAACCATTGCATTAAGCACTCCTTTTACTTTCTAATACACTATCATCAATATCATCTTTTAAGGCAAGGTTTGCATAATTTTCATAATTTCTCTCGCCTTTTTTTTCTGTTCTATATAAATGATACCAATACGCATATAATACTATTGACAAAAACATCACGAGTGCAAAAAAACCATAACCTTGGAAAATCTCCCACTCATGTTTTTGAACTGTTGCTAAATCAAATGTGATTAAATTTTTAATCACATCAAAAACTATTGATAAATGTTCCATCATCTTACTTTAAGCTATTTAAATAAGCGATCAAAGCAACTATTTCTTTGATTTCACCTTTAGCAAAAGCATCTTTTACTTCTTGATTTTTCATTTGATCAACTATAGCCTGAGCTTCAGCTTTTACTTCAGCTTGCGCATCCTCCCAAGAACCAAGTTTTGTTCCATTTTCTGTATCATAAGGAACATTGAAAACTTTTTTCACGGTTAAAGCCTCAGCATAAGCAGTTTCAATATCTGCATTATTTTTAAACATATGCTTATATGAAGGCATAATAGAATCTGGAACAACAGAAGTAGGATCCCACATATGATTTTCATGCCAATCAGCTGTTCTATAATTTCCTACACGAGCAAGATCAGGTCCTGTTCTTTTTGAACCCCAAAGAAAAGGTCTATCATAAGCAAATTCACCACTTACAGAATACATACCATAACGATCTGTTTCTGATTTAAATGGACGAATAAGCTGTGAATGACAAGCATTACAACTATCTTTAATATATACTGCACGCCCTGCAAGTTGTAAAACCGTATAAGGTTTTTTACCTTCAATTGGTCTTGCATTTTCTGCAAAATTTGGTAAAACTTCAACTATGCCTGCATAAGCAATCACTACAAAAACAGCTACAGCAAAAAAGAATGGATTTTTTTCTAACCAACTAAACATATTTTCTCCTTTTTATGCTGCCATAGGCGAAGCGCTTTTTGGTTCTTTATCAAGCACTCTTCCACAAGCAATTGTTTTGTAAATATTATAAGTAAACATAAAGAAACCGATAAGATACAACAATCCACCAATCGCTCTAATCCAATAATAAGGAATAATAGCCACAACAGTATCAATAAAGCTATAAAGCAAGTTACCATACTCATCTGTCGCTCTCCACATCATACCTTGAGTAATACCCGCAATCCACATTGAAGCAAAATAAAGAACTATACCTGTGGTTTGGATCCAAAATTGAGCTTCCATTAAAGATTTGCTATAAAGCTCTCTTTTGAAAACTCTAGGAGTCATATGATAAAGCGCAGCCATAGTCATAAATCCTACCCAACCTAATGTTCCATCATGAACATGTCCTGGAATCCAATCTGTAAAGTGTGCTAAAGCATTAACAGACTTAATTGAAAGAATTGGCCCTTCAAGTGTTGAGAACATATAGAAAGTTGATGCCAAAATCATAAATTTAATCAATGGACTCTCGCGAAGCTGGCTCCACTCACCTTTCATAGTAAGTAAGATATTAATCGCTGAACCCCAAGAAGGTAAAATCAATACTATAGAGAAAACCGAACCCATAGTTTGCATCCAATCAGGTACAGTTGAATAAATCAAATGGTGACCACCTGCCCAAAGATAAACAAACATTAAGCCCCAAAATGCAAATAAAGAGAGTTTATAAGAGAAAATCGGCTGACCACTTTCTTTTGGCAAGAAGTAATAAATTTGAGCAATAATACCCACAGTAAATACAAATGCCACAGCATTATGTCCATACCACCATTGTACTAAAGCATCATTTGTTCCTGCATACATTGATACACTATGCCACCATTTACCCATTCCAGTAACAAAATAAGTTGGTACTTCCATGTTGTTAAAAAGATAAAGCATAGCTATACCTAAAAATGTAGCTATATAATACCATAAAGAAATATAAAGAGTTTTTTCACGGCGAATTCCAATAAGTCCAAAAATACTTACACCCCATAAAACCCAAACAAGAACAACAAGAATATCTAAAGGCCACTCAAGCTCTGCATATTCTTTAGATGTAGTCACACCCATAAACAAAGATATAACAGCTAAAACCATAGTAAGCATATAAAGCCAAAAATGAAGCTTACCAACAGCCATTAAAAATCTTGACTCAGCCATACTTACCTTAAGAACACGCTGACCTATATAATACCAAGTTGCCCAAATCCCTGAAAGCATAAAACCAAAAATCACACCTGAAGTATGAAGTGGTCTAAGTCTTGAAAAAGTAGCATATTCTCCTGCTAAATAATTTAAGTTAGGATATGCCATTTGAAAAGCTATAAGAGTTCCTATAGCCATACCAACAATGCCAAACAATACGGTTGTAAACATAAAATATCTTGCAACCGTATAGTCGTAATTTAATACATTACCTGGATGCATCGACTTTCTCCTTAAAATTTTTGATAATAAGAGAATATTATAGAATATTAATTATACATTTTTTCTTAAAAATGATAATTTTGTTAATCATTTGTTATGCTTTATATTTTAAGGCTAAATCAGTCTTATTTATTGATATTTATCTTATAACCTAAACTTGGTACATTTTTTATAAAATCTTCACCCACTTTATCTCTTACTCTTTTAATAAAAGTTCTAACAGCAGTATCACTTACATGTTCACCTATCCAAACATTTTTCTTTATATCTTCATGCAAAACCAAAGCCCCAGGTTGCTTTAAAAGCAAAGAAATAAAAGCTAATTCTTTTTTAGTTAAAACAATTTCTTCACCATTGTAAATCAAAGTTCTTTTAGTTTTGTTAAATTGATATTCTTCAGAAATTTTTACAAGCATATTTGCTTCAATTTTTTCGCCTATCAGATAATCTAAAACTTTAAACAACTCTTCTATATCAACAGGTTTGATCAAATATTTATCTATACCAATATCAATAGAACGCAAAAGTCTCTCTTTCTCTGAATACGCACTAAGAACAACAATTGGGACATCATCTGAAATTTCCTTAATCTCTCTTGCCATATCAAGCCCATCCATAATAGGCATAGCAATATCTGTGATAACTAAATCCGGCTTAAATTTTTTAAATTTTTTAAGCCCCTCATCTCCATTTTGAGCTCCGATTACTTTACTAAAGCGTTCGCTTAATACATTAATCAATGATTCTCTAGTCTTAATTTCATCTTCAACTACTAATATTATCAATTCTTTACATTCTTGTGACATTTCTACTCTACCCTCTCTTTTAGTTTTAAAAATACCTCAAAACAAGCCCCATCTTTTCCATTCTTAACTTTTATTTTTCCTTGGAAACTTTCAATAATTTGTCTACTTATATAAAGTCCTACTCCTATACCCTGACTGGGATGTTTTGTTGTAAAATAAGGTTGAAAAATTTTATCTAAATTTTCTTTATCAATCCCACCAGCATTATCTTTTATTGTAATTTTCAGATAGTTTTTTCCAAATTTTGAAAAATTTATTGTTATGATTTTCCTTTTTTTGTTTTTAAATGCCTCTATTGAATTTAAAATCAAATTAAGAAAAACTCTTATTAAACCATTCTCATACGCCAAAACTTCATAATCACTTTTCGAAACAATATTAATATTTACATGATTTTTTTCTATAGTTTCAAAAGCAATTTCCAAGGCTTTATTTAAAGTCTCTTTTATAAATACATACTGCTCTACTCCTTTGTTAAACAAAGTTCTAAACACATCAATTGTTTCTGACATATTTTTAATCATATCTTTTGATTGTGAATAAATTTCAGCAAATCCTTTTTCATCTTTAAGATTTTGCTTCATTTGAAACATGGCAATACCAAGCTCATTTAACGGTTGTCTCCATTGATGTGCTATATCACTAATCATTTGTTCTAATGAAGATTTCAAAATCTCTTCATATACTATTTTAATATCTTTTTCATTTTTTTCCAAGGCAATTTTCATTTTTTTCTCAAATTTTTTACCTAACTGTATAAATTCTTGTTGGTGATTTTTAACTGTATTTTCAAGATTAATACTTAATTCTCTTAATTTAGCGTGATTTAAAGCAAGCTCTTCATTAAGCTTAAAAGAATTACTGACATCATGAGAAAGTGCTACTATTTCTATTAATTCATTATTTTTATCCAATATGGGGATTAACAAAGTTTCAAGATAGAAGGTTTTGCCTAATTTATCAATATTTTTAAAAATAACCTGATAAGGCTTTTTATATGAAAGATCTTTTAAAAGCTTCTCAACATAACATTCCTCAACATCTGGATGTTTAAATATTGAATGTTTTTTTCCTATAAGCTCTTTTTTGCTATATCCACTTATTTGACAAAGCTTATCACTGACAAAAATTAAATTTCCTTGCACATCAGCTCTTGAAAAAATTGTATTTTTTTCCAGAGCTTTAAAAAACTGATCTTTAAAAAAATCTTTCATTGAAAAGCCTTAAAACCTATATAGGCAAGATTTATACCGTAACAAACAATAATGCCATACGATAAATAATTAAACAAATTTTTCAAAAAATCACTAAAAAATTGTGAAATTTTAGAAAAAAATAACATCGCAGGTAAAGTTGATATTCCAAAAATCATCATTACCAAAATACCTTCAAAAATATTTTGCTTACTTATTGCATTGGCTATAAAAAAATACACCAATCCACAAGGAACAAAACCATTTGAAAATCCTAAAAATATAGCTGATTTTAATCCTTTAAAATTTTTAGATTTTTTAATAATTTTCTTTACAAAACTATCAAAAAAAACATTATTTTCAATAAAAGATAACATATTGCCTCTAAAAATAAGAGCAAAACCCAAAATCATCATAAATATACCAAGAATAAAAAATGACAAACTTTGAACCTTAGCATTGATTGCCAAGATATTCCCAAAAGTCCCAAAAATTATCCCTAAAACAATATAAGCAAAAATTCTAAACAAATGATAAATAAAAGTTAATAAAAATAAATTATTGCTTTTTGAATTTAAATTTATAAAAAGTAAATTAAAACCACCACACATAGAATAGCAGTGTCCAAAACTAGATAAAAAAGCAACGCTGATAATAGCTAAAAAATCTATACTCACATCAAATTCATAAATTCTTTAAAAATGTACTTACTTTCATGAGGACCTGAAGAACTTTCCGGGTGATGTTGCACTGAAATAATAGGATAGTCTTTATATCTTACTCCTTCAACATTATCGCCAAATAAATTTCTATGAGTGATATGAGCCACTTGAGCTAATTCTTCTGGAACATTATAATTATGATTTTGTGCGGTAATTTCTACCGTTTTTGTATCAAGATTGATCACAGGATGATTTGCTCCATGTTGTCCAAATTTCATTTTATAAGTTTCATATCCAAAAGCATTACTTAAAAGCTGGTGACCTAAGCAAATTCCAAGCATAGGAATTTTAGCTTCTGCAAGTTTTTTAATCTCTGCAATCTCTTGTTTTAAAATCCTTGGCTCACCTGGACCATTAGAAAGAAACACGCCTTGAATTTCACCTTTTTTATACAGAGTAATCAACTCATCTGCTTTAACATTATATGGATAAACTTCTACTTCAAAACCTACTTCTACAAGTTCATTTAGGATATTTGTTTTAACACCATAGTCTATAACAGCAACTTTTTTCTCACTTCTTTTAGCATCATTAAATTTTTGAAAACTAGCGTTCCAAACACCTTGTTTATGAGAATAATTTTTCTTAGTGCTAACTTCTTTTACAAAATTTACTTCATCAATTTTTGCTGATTTTTCTAAGGCGATTTTTAAATCTTCTTTATTTGAAATTTCAGTTGAAATTACAGCTCTTAAATTGCCATTATTTCTTATCATTTTTACTAGATATCTCGTATCAAGTTCATAAATTCCTATTTTTCCATGTTTTTCAAGATAATCTTGCAGACTTTCTTTAGCGCGAAAATTTGAAAAACTAGAACTTAATTCACGCATTAAAACACCGCTTGCAAAAATTTCCTTACTTTCATTATCATTTTCATTAGTTCCCACTATACCAATTTCTGGCATGGAAAATACGATAAATTGCCCTGCATAAGAAGGATCTGAAATAATTTCTTGATATCCTGTTAAAGAAGTGTTAAATACAAGCTCTCCAAAAAAAGTACCGCTCTTTCCAAAAGCCTTAGCACTTAAAAAAATATCATTTTCTAAATAAATATAAGCCTTCATTAAAACATACCTTTTTTTCTAAGCTCTTCTTGATAGAGTTTTTCAAAGATAAGATCGTATTCTTCACTACCTGGAATAGGTTTTGTTTTATAATTGCTAATTTTCTCATAAACCTCATCTTCAAGTTTTTCATAAATTTTAAGATAAGACTCTATGCTTGAAAAGATTAAATTTTTAACTCTATTTTCGCTCACTATAAAATTAATATAATCATTCTCTACAAGTTCTTCTAAAATTTGATGCGCTAGATGATTATGTCTATCTTCAGAATCTAAAATCACATTAAATTCGGGAGCTAACTTTTTCTTCACAAGCCAAAACATATTTTTACGATCTACTTGCATAAGTTCCATTTCATCTTCTTGTTGCTCTAAAAGTTCTTTTACTCTTTCATCTAATTTTCTTTCATTTAGAATATCTTTCTCTAAAACTTCTATTATACATACCTTAAGCTTTTCTAATTGATCTTTAATTTCTACAAAAGAAGAATTAGCTATATCTAACATCATTTTATTTGCGATATAAGGAATATGTGGTAATTTTATACGCATCTTGAAAACCTTTTATTTAATAATGTTTGAAATAATAGCTTATTTTTGGTAAAAGAATGTTAAAAATGAAAAATTTTCATTCTTTTAATCACCTAATTACTAGCATTATTATCTAAATTTTTCAAAAGCAAAGTAAGCTCGCTAGCTTTTTTTGGATCCATTTTAGATAAAACACCTGAAATTTTACGTGATTCCAAAGAAAGCATTATTTTGCTTGCATCCTCTGCATCCATTTGACTTAAAACATCTGCAATGGCTGCATCTTTCATTTGGGAATAAATTTCTTTAACCCTACCTTGAGTTTTATCATTGATTGAATTTAAAATCTTTTGTTGTTCTTCTACAAGCCTTGCGTTTTCAAGTTTTAATTCTTCAATTTTTGCCAAAGTCGCATTAACCTCAGCCTCTTTTTTTTCTAAATTTTCAAGCCTTTCTTTTTGCAAAGCTTCAAAAGAGGCTTTATAAGCTTCTAAAGATTGTCTTGCTTCATCAAATTCTCTAGTTTGCAATTCAATTTGAGCTTTTCTAGCTTCAAAATACTGCTCACAATCTTGTTCAGCTCCAAAAACTACACTTGAAATAAAAACTAACAATATAAATTTTTTAATCATCTTTTTCCCCTTTGAAAAAACGACTGATTGCAATTTCATCTAAAAATTTTTCTTCAGCCTTCGCAAGTTCTTTTTGTTTTTGTTTAATTTCTTCAGTTTCCAAAGCCTTCATTTTTTCATAATCTAAATGCGCTTTTTGATATAAAAACTGATAATGGTTCATTTCTTTTTTAGAAAGTTCTACTTTCTCCTTAGCTCTTGCCAAAGCCTCGCGTCCTACTTGCGCCATACTTAAATTTGATCTTAACTCTGCTATAGATCCTGATTTTGGCAATACGCCTAAACTTTCACACTCTTGGCGTGAAAGTTCATAAGCTTTTTCATGTTCAAGCTGTCTTTGTTTGGCTTGATTAAGATTTGATTCTGCTTTATCAAGTTGTTGTTTTCTTACTTTTACAACAGAATTATATTTACTTTTCATAAGATGATAGTATCATCTCTTTCAGGGCTAGTGGAAATATACTTTACTTTAACCCCTGCAAGCTCTTCAAGTCTTGCTATATATTTTTTAGCATTTTCTGGCAATAAATCATAATCTTTTATACCAAAAACTTTATCCCAACCATCCATTTCTTCATAAATAGGTTGAACATTTTCTAAATCACTTGGTATATAGTCGATTTCCATGCCCTTATATTCATAAGCACGACAAATTTTTATCTTTTCAAAACCATCTAAAACATCAAGCTTCATCAAAGATAAAGCATCAAGACCATTAAGCCTTGCTGTATATCTTACAGCAACCGCATCAAACCATCCACAGCGTCTTTTACGTCCTGTGCTTACGCCAATTTCTTTTCCAATTTGTGCAATTTTTTCTCCATCTTCGCCCTTATCCTCAGTAGGAAAAGCTCCATTTCCCACACGCGTTGCATAAGCTTTTACAATACCTATAATATTTCCCGCTTCTTTAGGATTTAACCCAAGTCCTGTTAAAGCGCCTGCTGAAATAGTACTTGAACTTGTAACATAAGGATAAGTTCCATGATCAATATCAAGCATAGAACCCTGAGCTCCTTCTAAAAGTACTCTTTTATCTTCATCTAAAGCCTTCCAAAGCATTCTTGTAGTATCTGTAATATAAGGAGTTAAAATTTCATTAAAGCGTTTTAAATCAGCAAGCAATTCTTCAGCACTTGGAATTTCAATTTCAAGCATTTCAAAAAAAGTTTTATTAGCTTCAAAATCTTTCATCAAAGCCTCACAAAGTCTTTGTGGTTCTAAAAGCTCTCCAACTCTATGTCCTGTACGATTAATCTTATCTGCATAAGAAGGTCCTATACCCTTACCTGTTGTTCCTATGGCATTTTTGCCTTTGAGTTTTTCTTTTGCAATGTCTATTAAAGAATGATGTTTTAAATTTAAATGAGCTCTATCACTGATATATAATCTACCTTTTAAATTTTCAAATTGAGCCATTTCAGCAATCAATACTTCAGGAGAAACCACAACTCCATTTCCGATAATATTAATACATCTTGGATGCAAAACTCCACTTGGCATAAGATGAAGCGCATATCTTACACCATTTACCCAAATCGTATGTCCTGCATTGTGTCCACCTGCACTTCTGCAAACAAAATCATAATTTTCACATAATTTATCAACTACCTTACCTTTTCCTTCATCGCCCCATTGAATGCCGACAATAATATCTGCTTTGCTCATAAAAATTTCCTTGATTTTACTTTAATATTGGCGAGAAGATGAGAGAATCGAACTCCCCAAAGAATAGTCAACTATCCTTTCATCTGATTTGAAGTCAGTGGCGATCACCAGATACGCTAATCTTCCAAAGCGATAATTATAGCGATTTTTAATGAAAAACAAAATAAATTTATCAATATTCTTTTTGACTTCATATTAAATTTAAGCTATAATCTCACTCTTTTTTAGCATCAAGTTTTGATGATTACATTATTAGGATCTTTCTTTGAATTCTTTTAAACAAAAATATTTAATCAATTTTTGGGACAATTCCCATTCTATGATTGCACTTGGAATTTTAAGTGCAGTGTATTTTGGGATTTTTGGTGGCGTTTGGGCTGTTACTGGAGAAATGACGCGTTGGGGCGGTGAATTTCTAGAACTTTTAGGTATGAATTTAGATGGATATTCTTATTACCAAAAGCAAAATTTAAATGGAACCCCTTTAACAAGAACTGATGGTATTATGCTCATAGGTATGTTTATAGGTTGTTTAGTAGCCGCACTTTTAGCTAACAAAGTCAAATTTCGTCTACCTGCTAGCAATATAAGAATTTTTCAAGCAATAGTAGGTGGAATTCTTTCAGGATATGGAGCAAGACTTGCGTTTGGATGTAATTTAGCTAATTTTTTTACAGGTTTACCTTATTTTTCTTTACACACTTGGCTTTTTACTGTTTTTATGGTTTTAGGAATTTATCTAGGAGTGAAAATTTGCAACACTTCCTTTTTTAAACCTAAAGCTAAATTAGAACGGGTAAATAAAGAAAATTTGCCGTTAAACAAGCAAAGTTTGCGTACAAAATTATATTTTAACTTAGGCATATTGCTTTTCATGGCCTTTTTAGTTTGGGTGTTTTATCTTGTTTTTACAAATGGCAATATCAGCACACAAAACAAACAAAGTCTTCTAGCTTTGGCACTGATTTTTGGTTTTGTTTTTGGCTTTATTATTTCTAGAGGGCAAATTTGTTTTACTTCTTGCTTTAGAGATTTGTTTTTATTTGGTAGAGATAATGCTATAAAAGGCGCATTAATCAGTATGATTATCGCCTCTTTAATCGCTTTTGCTTTTATCTTGCAAGGTCATACTAGCAAACTCATAGAACTTTCTCCTGCTGTAGCTGTAGGAGCATTTTTGTTTGGTTTTGGTATAGTTTTTGCCGGAGGTTGTGAGTGTGGTTGGGCTTATCGTGCCTTTGAAGGACAAAGTCATTTTATGATAGTAGGAATTGCAAATATAATAGGAACTATGATTTTAGCCTTAAGTTATGACTTTTTACCAAAGGTTCTTAAAGAAGGTATAAAAATCAATCTTTTAACTGAATTTGGAAATTTAAATGGATTTTTTATCAACCTTATTTTATTCATCTTAATGTTTGCTTTTGTGGTATTTTATAAAAAACACTTCTTTAAAAATCAACTTAAAGGATAAACAATGAAAATTACTTATAGTTTAAATTTGCAAGGTGAAGCTTGCCCTTATCCTGCTATAGCAACACTTGATGTCTTACCTAAGCTTCAAAGTGGAGAAATTTTAGAAGTGCTTTGCGATTGTCCACAAAGTATCAATTCCATACCTCAAGATGCAAAAAACCGTGGTTTTAAAGTGCTTGAAATCGATCAAAGTGGACCCACGCTAAGATTTTTAATACAAAAGCCTTAAAAAAGGCTTTTGTTCTCAAAGCTCTTTTAACATCTTTTCATAAGCTGCTTTAGTTCCAGATCTTACATTTGTAAACAAACTTGCAATAATAATTACCACCGAAGCTGCTAAAAATCCTGGAACTATTTCATAAAGACCCGAATTTGCAAAATTCTTCCAAAGTACCACAGTAGCAGCTCCTGTTATCATACCTAAAATCGCCCCTACTCTTGTCATCCTGCTCCAAAATAAAGAAAAAAGCATTACAGAACCAAAAGAAGCTCCAAATCCAGCCCATGCATAAGAAACTATACTTAAAACACTTGAGTTTTTATCAGTAGAAATCAAAAACGCTATTACAGCTACTAATAAAACACCTAATTTACCTAAATTTAATACAACATGACTTGGCGCATCTTCTCTAAAAATCTTTTTATAAAAATCTTCCGCTATAGTAGAACTTGAAACCAGCAATTGTGAACTTGCCGTACTCATAATAGCCGCCAAAATAGCACTGAGTAAAATACCTGCTATCCAAGGATTAAATAAAAGTTGCGACATCACGATGAAAATTTTTTCAGGATCTTGCAAACTTAATTCAAATTTATGCACATAAGCTATACCCAAAATACCTATCATACAAGCACTTAAAAGACAAACCACCATCCAAGAAATACCTATAAAAGTGGCCATAGGAATATCTTTAGTAGAACGAATCGACATAAAACGCACTAAAATATGTGGTTGACCAAAATAACCCAAACCCCAAGCAAGTGCAGATATAATGCTTACAACTCCTACTCCTTCGCCCATAGATAAAGCTTGTGACTTTATTTCTCTTACTATATTCATCGCTTCACCAAAGCCACCTAAATGATAAAGCATAACCAAAGGCACAATGATTAAAGCCATCATCATTAAAAGCCCTTGTATCATATCCGTCCAACAAACCGCCTTATATCCACCTAAAAAAGTATAAGCGACAATAATAATCGTTCCAGTAATTAAAGCATAATCATATCTGATACCAAAAGTACTTTCAAAAAGTTTTGCTCCACTTACAAGCCCTGATGAAACATAAAAGGTAAAAAATATCAAAATTACCACTGCACATACGATTCGCAGTATATGTTTATCATCATCAAAACGAGTTTCAAAATAATCAGGAATAGTCAAAGAATTTGCAATCACACTGGTATAAATTCTAAGTCTTTTTGCCACAAAAATCCAATTTAAACTAGCTCCTATAGTAAGCCCGATCGCAATATAAGAATCTATAAAACCACTTACGTATAAAGCTCCTGGTAAACCCATTAAAAGCCAACCACTCATATCAGAAGCCCCTGCGCTAAGTGCAGATATCACAGGCCCCATAGTACGCCCACCTAGAAAATAATCTTCTGAATTTTTATTTTGTTTATAAAAATAAAAACCTATATAAAGCATTAACAAGGCATAAGCTACAAACATCACTGCTATTGGGGTATTAATTTGAACTACTTCCATCAATCTCTCCTTAATCATTAAGATATTGCTCTAATGCCTAAATTTCCATAGCGATGAAAAGATATGCTTAAAGCTTTTTCATTAAAATAATTTAAAAGTTCAAAACGACCATTTAACAATGGCTTTTCTCTTATGATGATTTTAGCAAGCTTTGCAGCCTCTTTATAAATCTCATCATTTACATCTGGCTTTGCCAAATAACGCACTCTTTCATATTCTTTAATACTCTTGATAAAATTTTCTTTATTTTCTTTTAAAAATAATACTTTTGCTCCTATGCTTTGAACAATTCGTTCTATCATACTAACATCTTGTTCATCATAACTGATACTTAGATCAATATTTACAATATTTGCACCTAAAATCACCCCTAAAACATCTTTTAAGCTTTCATTTCCACAAAGTCTTAAAACCATATTCTTTATTTTAGTATAAGAAAAAAGATTATCTTCTCCACGAATATTGACATAATCTTTTGAAACACTAAACTCATTTTTATAATGATAAGCATAAGATTGAGACATTTTAATTAAATCGTTCATAAAATCTTGTGATTCTTTTAAATCTATTTGTGCTAATTTTTTTGAAAATTTATCTTCAATTAAATGATCATCAAAATCTTCTTGCTTAATCTCTAAAAATTGAGTGATATAATTATAAATTCCCACTTTTCTACCCAAACCTATAGCTGATTTTTTAATTCCACCAAAAGGTTGGCGAAGCACTATAGCCCCTGTGGTTGGTTTGTTGATATAAATATTTCCTGCTTCTATATGAGTGTGAAAATACTCCCATTCTCTTTCATCTAAGCTTTCAAAACCTGCAGTTAAACCATAACCTGTGGAATTTACTATATCAATAGCTTCTTTTAAGTCTTTAGCCTTCATCACACTTAAAATCGGCACAAAAAGTTCATTCATATGGGTAAAATCACCCTTTTTAGTGCCGTATTTTATGCCTGGAGTCATTAAATAAGGATTATCCTCTAAAAACTTAGGTTTTAATGCCCATTCTTCATAAGGTTGTAATTCATCTAAGGCCTTTTGAACTTTAGAACTTGGCTTATCAGCTAAAGCACCTAATTTATTTTTAAATTCAAAAGGACTGCCCACCGCAATAGAACTTGCAGCATCTACTAAAGTCTTTTTAAATTCTTCATCATGATAAACCTCTTCTTCTAAGACTAGCAAAGAAGTAGCTGAACATTTTTGACCGCTATTGCTAAACGCAGAATGAATGATATTTTTAATCGCACTATCACGATCAGCAAATTTAGAAACTATAGTCGCATTCTTTCCTCCCGTTTCAGCACTTAAAAGCAAGGTTGGATTAGCTTTTAACATAGCATAAGCAGTATCCTCTCCTCCTGTAAGAATTGAAAATTTAATCGCTTCATCAACAAGTAAATATTTAGAAATATCGCTTCCTTTTGAAGGTAAGAAAATCAAAGCGTCTTTTGGAATACCTGCATCCCAAAAACACTTACAAAGCATATAACCTGTTAGGGTTGAAAGTGAAGAAGGTTTATAAATCACCACATTACCTGCAGCTAGTGGTGCAGCTATAGTACCTACTGAAATCCCTATAGGAAAATTCCAAGGAGCTATAGTAACCCCTATGCCTTTAGGTGTGAATGTAACTTTTGGATTTTGTTTTTTAAGCTCTTCTAAAGAGTGCGGATAAAATTCTATAAAATCAATAGCCTCACTCACTTCTGGATCGATCTCTAAAAAGGTTTTGCCCACTTCTAAAGCCGCCAAACCTATCAAATCCCCTCTTCTTTCTCTCATAAGTTTTGCACTTTTGGCTAAAATTTGATAAATTTCATCATGACTTTTTTGTATAAATTTGGAATTTTTAGCTACTTCTAAAGCTTGTTTGATTTCTTTTTCTCCGGCTAAATAAGCCTTTCCTATCACTCTATCTTCAATCTTATCTTTAACTTCTAAAACATTTAAATTTTCTGCTTTAAAATCAAGCTCACCTATGACAGGATAAACATCATAATCTTTTAAATTTTCATATTTAGCTTTAATTTCTTTAGCCCATGCTCTATTTTGCGCTAAAATAAAATCCGTATCACTTTCGTTGCTAAATTTTTTACTTTCATAAGAACTTGTGATATTTAATTCTTTATTTCTATCTTGCTTGCGATGCGTAGTGTTATCAAGAGTTTTTACGCCTTCTAAAGATTTTAAAAAAAGTTCTTTTTGGATATTCCAGTTTTTATCTCCTACTTTAAGATTGAAAAAATAACGCATAAAATTATCTTCACTTGTATTTTCATCAAGGCGTCTTACAAGATAAGCAATGGCATTGTTAAAATGTGCTTCATCACAAACTGGGGCATAAAGGATTAAATCATGCATTTTAGATAATTCATAAGAACATTGCAAACTCATACCTTCAAGCATTTCAAAAGTAAAAGAATCTAAAGCACCCGCTTCACTTATGCGTGTATAAGCATAAGCAATCTCAAAGATATTATGACTTGCAATTCCTATGTTGATGTATTTATAATTATCTCCTTCAAGAATAAAATCAAGCATTTTATTATAATTGCTATCAGTATCTATTTTTTTGTAAAAAGTAGGAAGCTCCCAGCCTTTTTGAGATGCAATAGTTTCTTCACTTTCCATATTAGCACCCTTAACAAAACGGATCTTAATAGGCTTCATACCTTTTAAAACCCTCTCTTTTGAAAAAGCAAAAAGTTTTTTAAGATACTCATAAGAATCAGGAATATAAGCTTGCAAAACAATCCCCGCTTTAATATCAAATTTGGCTACACTTTCTATAAAAGCTGCAACAGTAAGTTCTAAATCTCTAAATTCCTCCATATCAAGATTGATAAATTTAGAAACACCTTGTTTTTTCTCTTCTTCTAAGGCCAAAGCATAAAGATAATCTAGTCTTTTTACTACCTCTTCTTTGGAATAATCAAAATCTATAATATTAATTTGTGAAAAAATAGTAGTAATTTTTATGGAAATATAAGTGATATAACTTGATTTTAAAGCCTCTTCATATTTTTGCATACGATATTTACTCTCAGCTTCACCTAAAACCTCTTCACCGATTAAATTCACATTTAAGGTAATTTTATCTTGCTCTTTTCTTTTCTTAATATGTGGTTCTAAAACACTAGGGTTTGCATCTAGAACCATAGCTTTAGTATCTTCTCTTAAATGTTTGACAAAAAAAGGTACACTTAAATTAGGAGCAAATTTGCCAAAATTTAAAAAGCTAAAAAGTAGGAATTTTTCAAAAGTGCTAAAAAAATCCGCTATGCCATATTTACTCAAAATATATTCTATAAGCTCAAAACTTGCATTTTTATCTTTACATCTAAAAGAACGATCTAAAAGTTCTATAAGCATAACTTTATTTTTGGGATTATTAAGAAGTTTTTGCATTTTAGCATGAAATTCTTTTTCAGAATTTGAAATATTAGCTTCTATTTGTCCTTGCAATTCTTCAGCTAAGGCTAAAGCTTTTTGTATCATTTCGTATCTCCTAAGATAAAATAAATTTTAATAAATAATATATAAATAAGATAAAAATAATATTTTAAATCATAGAAAATGTATAAAAAATGATAAAAAAAATTTTAATGGGTATATAAGTAACAAAAATTAAGAAATGATAATATCATTTTCTTGCTTATTTACAACCTTAGCAATAATTTTAGCTTGAATATTTTCATCTTCTAGTTTTTTTAAACATTCTAAGGATTCTTTTTCACTTATAGAAATTAAAAGTCCTCCTGAAGTTTGCGGATCACAAAGTAATAATTTTTCTTCATTTAAATCAGGGATAAGTTCTTTTATAAATTCTAAATTTTTATAAGCTCCAGCAGGAATTAAACCCATATTAAAATACTCTTTTACTCCATCTAAAAAAGGAAGTTCACTTTCAAAAATTTCAAAAGAAATATTTTTATTTAGCATTTCTTTTAAATGACCTAAAAGTCCAAAACCTGTGACATCACTCATGGCGCTTGGGTGAAATTTAAGAGCAATTTGACTGGCTTTATAATTTAACTCCATCATACTTTTAAGCATTATATCTAAATGTTTTTGATTTAGCATTTGTGCCTTTAAAGCTGTACTTAAAATTCCTGTTCCTAAAGGCTTGGTTAAAATGATACAATCTCCAACTTTAGAAGTATTATTAGCAATAAATTTACTAGGATGTACTTTTCCTGTAACACTAAGTCCAAAAAAAAGCTCAGTGCTTTCTATAGTATGGCCACCCACAACTAAAGCATTGCATTCTTGAATCTTATCATTTGCACCTTCTAAAAGCTCTTTTAAGATATTTAAATCATGATTACAAGTATCAAAACCTACTATATTTAAGGCATTAATCACCTCTGCACCCATAGCAAAAACATCGCTTAAAGCATTTGCTGCGGCAATAGTACCAAAATGATAAGCACTATCTACTATAGGAGTGATAAAATCAAGCGTTTGCACCAAAGCTAAATCGCGGCTGATTTGATATACACTTGCATCTTCATTATTTCCAATATCGCTAAGTAAGGCAGGGGTTTTTTGCATGAAATTTAAAATTGTTTTAAGACCACCCGGGCTTAATTTCGCTGCTCAGCCTGCTGCTTTAACAAAATGCGTTAAATTTTGATTTTTATATTGCAGTGTTTTTCCTTTACAAAGTAATAATCTTTGCTTTACCAAAAAGCTCGTTTAAAATTTCATAAGCATTGCCTATATTTCCTATTTTAAGTTCTTTGCTTTTATTAAAAAATTCCAAACAAGCTCCGCAACTTATGATCTCAATACCTAAATTTTCAAGTTCTTTCATAGCTAAATGTGCTTTATGATTTTCATCAACATTGATTAAAACACTTTCATTTACGCAAAGAATTTTACTTGGAGCATGATCTAAATTTTTTAAGGTACTTAAAAATCCTACAAGTAAATTTTGTCCCAATTCACCCTCACCCACTTTGTCGGTTTTTAAAAATAAAACATTATAATCGTGAATATTTACTTCACTAGAATTAAAATTCTTTTTTTGCACTTTGATGCAAAACTCTTGTGCATTTTCATCTATAATAGGATTTAAATTTAAAGAGTTAAGAAATTTTACAACATTATTTTTTGAAATAATAGAATTTAAAACAATTTCTAAAATTTCATTTTCTTGAAGTTTTTCAAGAGCGTTTTTTGTTTCAACTATAGGCTGAGGACAAGAAAGATTGCGACAATCAATTTTCATTATTTTTCCTTGATATTAGCTTTGAAAAATAATATTATTTTATTACTTGTTTTGTGTTTAAAAATTTTAAATAATATAGAAAAAATTCAAAAGCTCAAAAATGAGCTTTTTTAAAATCTTTTTTTATTCACATCTTCAAGAATTGCTGCAGCAATTTGATTGACTTCATTTGTTATATTATTGGTAACATTTGCAACTTCGACATTTTCCTTAGTTACAGTTTCAAGTTGTGCTATAGCATCGTTAATCTGTGTGATTCCTGCTGTTTGTTCTTTTACAGATTCTGCTACTTCATTTACGCTTTGAACAAGTATATTAATATTTGCCTCGATTTCAGATAAGGATTTCCCTGTTCTTTCCGCAAGCTGTCTTACCTCATCTGCAACAACTGCAAAACCACGCCCATGTTCTCCAGCACGTGCAGCTTCAATAGCTGCATTTAAAGCAAGAAGATTCGTTTGCTCAGCGATATCTTTAATCACATTGACAATATTTTTTATATCATCAGCTTGCGAAGCAACCTCAACTGTTTTTCCACTTACATTTTGCATAGAAGAATTAATCTCCTCTACAGCTGCAGCCGATTGTTCTAAAGAACTCGCTTGTGCATTAGAGCCATCAGCAAGTTTTTGCATAGAATTTTTTAACTCTTCTGACTGATTGGCTAAATCTTTAGCAAAATTTGAAGAAGCTACAAGCATCTTTTTAATTTCTTTACCTAAAATATTAGTTGTAATCTCAACTTCGCCTTTAGCATCAAGCACCTCTGTGCTAAAATCAAGCGCTTTATAACTATCAAAAACTCTATTAATTTCATTCATATTAGAACCAATTTTACTTTGCAAAACATCAAGCATTCTATTAAGAACATTTTTAAGTTCTACTAATTGAGGGTTTATAGGATTTTTAGTAATTCTTGCAGTTAAATTACCTTTTTCAATTTCTTTAGCAGTTTGCACCGATTCATCTACAGCATTTTGATCTTGCTCTAAAGATATTTGAATCTTTTCAATATTTTCATTTATGATTCTTCCCATTGCCCCTAATTCATCATTGGCTCGAATTTTAATTAATTTAAGCTCAATTTTTTCATGATTTAAGAAACGGAAAAAAGATTCTAAAGAGTTAAGAATAATTGGTAATCTTGTTGCAACAATTTTTCTTACGCAATAATAAACCACTCCCAAAACAACAAAAATAAAAATAAAAGATGCGCTAATAATAATTAATTGTAATTTTTTCAAAGGTTCAAAAACTGAATATTTAGGGGCAGTTACCAAAACTGTCCAAGAGCTATCTTGCACTTTAAAACTATTAATCGCGGCATAAGAATCATCACCATCAAAAGCTATATAGTTAAAAACTCCATTTTTTCCTTCGCTCATAGCCTTATAAGTCTCTTGTGCGCCTTTGTTAGGATTGACATCTTTTAAATTTTTTAAAACCAAATTTTTATTAGGGTGAATTGCAACAAGACCATCTGAATTTAAAAGAACTCTTAATTCTCCATCATATTTTTGACTCTTGGGATCTAAAAGATAAGTAGCAATAGCCGAAAAATTCAAAGTCATACCGATAACACCTACAACTTGATTCTTTCGGTCAAATATAGGCATAGCAATATTTACAGCATCAAAATCTTGACCTTCTAAATTCATCCTAATAGGACGTCCTATATATACTTTATTTTCCCCATATTTTGCTTTTTTTAATATATCTTGCACAACTTGTAAATTAGCTATTTCATCACTAGCTTGTATTGCTTTTATCCCGCCTTTACTATCTTTTTCTTCATCAACATAAAGCATAACAAATTTTCCACTTTGAGTATTGAAAAATTTACTCTCCTCTTTAAAATATTCTGGCGGATCGATAAGATACAAATAAGTAAAATTAGAATAAGCACTATTATCAAAAGTATTGGTTATAATATTTGTTATACTGTCTATATCTAAATTTTCTTTTGAAGTTGATCTAAACATTTCTGTTAAAGTACCTGAAATACTTTTATTTAAAGCAATCATTTCCCCAAAAATTCCTTGAGTTTGGGTAGCATATTCTTTCGTGATAGAAGCTAGAATATCTTCTGTATTTTTGGTAATATTTTGACTTACTTGTTTTGTGATTAATGAAATTAAAATAATAAGCCCAATAACAACAACAGTTGCTACAGAAAAAATAAGTTTTAAACCTATATTTAAAGATTTAAACATCTTAATAACTCCTAAAATAAAATTTTGGATTTTATATTTTAACATATTTTTTAAAAAAATACTATTAATTAATTATAAAAATATTATGTATTAGTATTTTTTGATAGAAGATTTATTTTTTTCCTTTTAAGAACAATTCTTTAAAGCGTTTATTAGCGTATTCTTCTATGTCCTTTTGCAAAATAGAGTAATTTTCCATTAATTCCAAAGCTCTAGGAGTAAGTTTTGTTCCTGATTCTTTAGAGCGTCCTTGTCGTGTGCTAACTAAAATTTCTTGAGAATTTTTTTGTAAGGTTTGTAAATGCATCCAAGCTTTTTTATAATTAATCCCCATAAGTTTAGAAGCATGCAATAAACTACCTGTTTGTCCGATAAGCTCTAAAAGTTCTGTTTTTCCTCGTCCAAAAAGCAAATCTCCATCCGCATTTTCAATCCAAGTTTTTGTTCTTACTATAAATTGCTTACCTTTTTTTTCTTTAAAACAACCAAGTTGACAATACTTTACATCAACCTTATAAGCTTTTAAAGCTGAACGCATACTTTTAAGTCCACAACCTTCTTTAGCAATATCTCTTGCATCTTTACAAAAAATTCTACGCTTTTCATCTAAACTAGGTTCTATTTTTTTAAGCACTTCAATCTTTGCTTTTTCAAAATCTAAATGTCCAAATTGCCCCAACTCGCAATTATCAATTCTCATGTGATTTTCATCGGCTAATTGTCCGATTTTTTCTATATTTATATTAAATTTCTTTGCAATTTTAAAAGCCGTACCACAATCTAATTTTTCATTACTATTTAACAATTCTCTCATGTATGAGATGATTTCTTTTTCTTGATTTTTATCCATGAATTCTAAATTCTCCACTATAAATATTGATCTTATTTTCTCTAGCAAAACCACAAAGCGTTAAATCAAATTTTCTTGCTATCATAACCCCTAAACAAGTAGGAGCCGTGCGTGAAACAAGCACTGGAATTTTATGCATAACTGCTTTAGCTACCATTTCAGAACTTAGCCTTCCACTAACCATTAAAAAACATTGACTTAAATCAACCCCAGCTAAACGTGCTTTTCCTAAAGCTTTATCTATGGTATTATGTTGAGCTATATCTTCACCTATAAAAAAAGTTTTCTCATCTACAAAAAGCTTAGCCGTATGCACACAGCCTGTTTTCTCGTAAAGCTCGCATTGAGTATAAAAAGTACTCATTTGTTTTAAAATTTCATCTTTGCTAAATTTTACATCAGAACTAATTTTACTCGCTTCAATGGCTTCTAAATCGATATTTGCAGTATGTGCTCTACCACAACCACTTATAACTACGCCTTCAGCATTAAGCTTTGCTAAATTTTCTTTATCAATCTTTGCTTTGATATGCACACTCATACCATCATCTTTTGTTTCTATGTTCTCAATATCGCTTACTTTTGCAATGATATTTTCGCTCATTAAATACCCTATTGCTAATGCCTGTTCATCTACAGGAGTTGCCATTAAAGCACCTACTTTTTCATCATTAATAAAAATTTCAAGCTTAATTTCACGTACTAAAGTATCATCGCATGTAAAAGATTCATCACCTTTATATTTTAAAATTTGGGTTGTAAATAATGGATCCATACCTTATCCTTTAAATATCTTTAAATAATATTATATCAAAAAAACATAAATAACAAATTTATATATGGAAAAATAGATTTTAGATTTAACTTATAAAATAAAATTCGTTCTATTTATTTCAAAAAAGCTTAAAACTACCGCTATGCAATAACATAGCGGTTAAAGATTAAATTTTTACATTAGGATCATAAGAAAAACTAGGTTCAATTTGCTTTTTATTGCTTAATTCTTTATACCAATAAGAATGTAAAATATAAACCTCCTCTTCTTCCTTATAACCACTAATCATAGAATGGATACTGCCTTTGATTGCAAATACTGCCATATAAATATGCACACCAAAAAACACTGCACACACTATACCCAAGAAATTATGCACTATAGCTGAAATTCTTAAAAGTTCAATTTGAGTTAAACCAAAAAGACCTTGAATTGCCGTGGAATTAAAATCAAGAAAATACATAAATCCACCTGTAATTATCATCAAAAATCCACCAAAAACAGCAATATAATACCAAGATTTTTGACCAAAATTAAACTTACCTGCAGGTACAGGACGTTTTACTTTGCTTAAATAACCACCTACTATCATCATCCATCTGATATCATAACTTGCAGGAAGCATTCTTTTAATCCACCATAAAAACATAGGGATTATAGAGATGATAAATAAAACCGTTGCAAAAGCATGTAAATTTTTACAAACTCTTACAAAAAGTCCACCTCCAAAAGTCGCCCCAAACATCATCACAAAACCAGTTGGCACTAAAATCACCCAAGAAATTGCCGCGATAAAATGAAAAAGTCTTTCAAATAATGTAAAAGCATAAATTTTCTTTCCATCGTGTGAAAATTGCTTAGGTCCTATAACCATATAATGCAAAGCAAATGCAGACAATACCGCAATAATAGCGATTAAAGCTATAGTAGCTATATATTCACCTTGCAAAGTTGTCCAAAGTTTGCCAAAAGTATCATAATTTGGGATATTTGTAATACGATGAAAATCCCAAATTTGGGTATCTTGTCCCATTCTCTCGCTACCATAAGCAAATAAACTTACCACGCTTAACAAAAGCGTTACAAATACTTTTCTCATAAGCGTTCCTTTCCTGTGTAAGCAATCTTCCACTCCAAACTTTCTGAAGGATTTGGAATGCCATAATTTCTATTCATAAGTCTATTATGATAAATCTCTTCTATTTTAGAACTTTCACCTACTAAAAGTGCTTTTGTCGAACACATCGCAGCACATACAGGAACTTTTCCTTCTGCGATACGATTTTGACCATAAAGTTCTCTTTCTTTTTCTGAATTCGTTGCTTCAGGGCCACCTGCACACATAGTACATTTATCCATAATGCCTTTATTTCCAAAAACACTATCTTTTGGAAATTGTGGTGCACCAAAAGGACAAGCATAAAGACAATATCCACAACCTATGCAAATTTCTTTATCGTGCAAAACAATACCATCAGCACGGATGTAAAAACAATCCACAGGACAAACGATAGAACAAGGAGCATCATCACAATGCATACAAGAAATAGAAGTTGAAACTTCTTTTCCTTGAATTCCTTCATTTAAAGTAATCACACGGCGGCGGCGAATATGAATAGGAAGCTCATGTGCTTCATCACAAGCTACCGCACAACCATTACAATCAATACAACGCTCATTATCACAAAAGAATTTCAAGCGTTCTTTTTCTAAATTTGCAAAATTTACCTTACTCATTTTCCATCCTTACTGATTCTACAAAGCCCACCTTTAGTCTCTGGAATCTGACACATGATATCATAACCATAATTTGTTACCGTATTAGCACTTTCTCCGCTTGCATAAGGCTTAGTTCCTTCTGGGAAATTGTGCGTTAAATCCACGCCTTGCATAACTCCTGTAAAATGGAAAGGCAAGAAAATCATATCTTTTGCTACACCTGGATTAACCTTCACTCTTACATGAATTTTAGTGCCTTCTGGAGAATGTACCCAAATCATATCTCCTGCTTTAATGTCTTGCTCTTTTGCTAATTCAGGATTGATCTCACAAAACATTTCAGGTGTTAAACGCGTTAGATACATAGACGCTCTATTTTCCATACCTGCACCATTTAAATTCACAAGTCTTGCGGTAACAAGATTAAGCGGGAATTCTTTAGAATAATCCTTAGCTTGTTGCACAGAAACAAATTTAGTATCCACGCGATAAAGTGCTTTTTGATCTTCAAAACTTGGATATTTTTGCACCAAATCGTTTCTTGGAGAATGTAAAGGCTCACGGTGGAGTGGAATTTTATCTTTAAAAGTCCAAACTACAGCTCTAGCTTTAGCATTTCCATAAGGAACTATGCCTTTTTCTATACATTTAGTTGCTATGATATTGCTATCATCATAAGACCAAGTTGATCCCATTTTTTCTTTTTCTTGGGCACTTAAAGTAATGCCTAAAACTTTTTCTATATTATCTTTAGTAATTTGTGGATAACCTGTATCAATAGGCGAATTTAAAGGCGCATTTTTAGCAAGTAAACTCTCTCCTTCATACTCAAGTCCAAAATTGTTTCTAAAGCCCATACCACCTTTTGCTACTTCAATGTCGGTATTATAAAGCACAGGAGAACCTGGATGCTTATCACTCCAACAAGGCCAAGGAAGCCCGTAATACTCGCCAGCAACTTCGTCTTTTCCTTCTAAAGTTACCTCATCAAATTTATCCCAGTATAAAGTATGTTTTTTAAGCCTTTCAGGACTCCAACCATTAAGCCCTATACTTCTAACTGCTTTTGCAATTTCTCTTGTTGCATTTTCAGGCCAAACGATCTCACCTTTTTCATCGCGTAAAGTCTTGGTAAAGTCTTCATAAAAACCTAATTTTTTAGAAAGCTCAAATAAAATTTCTTGATCTTCCATGCTTTCATAAAGTGGATCTACAACCTTAAATCTCCATTGTCCACTACGATTTGTAGCTGTTACACTTCCGCTTGTTTCAAACTGTGTTGCTGCAGGTAAAAGATAAATCCCATCTTTTCTTTCTGCGATAATCCCTGCTTCATTTACAAAAGGATCAGCCAAAACTAAAAGCTCTAAAGCTTCCAAACCTTCTTTAACTTTTACTTGTTGTGCGGTTGAAGTGATACCATTTCCCATAACTACTAAAGCTTTTAAAGGCGTTCCTGCATTATCGATAGCATCATTTCCATCTTTTCCATTTAAAGCTGCTGCCCACCATCTAGCAAGTGAAAGTCCGGTTTTATGCATCCAATCTTTACTTACAAAATTTCCTAAAAGCCATTCATAATCCACACCCCAAATTTTGGCATAGTATCTCCAAGTCGCTTCATTTAAAGGATAATAACCAGGTAAATTTTCACTCAAACAAGCCATATCCGAAGCACCTTGAACATTATCGTGTCCGCGTAAGATATTAACTCCGCCACCAAATTTACCTATATTTCCAAGTACCATTTGCACAATAGGTGCTAAACGTGTATTTGAAGTTCCTACAGTATGTTGAGTTAAACCCATAGCCCAAATAAGCGTAGTTGGTTTGTTTTTAGCTACTTCGTGAGTGATTTGCACCAAAAGTTCTTTAGAAATTCCCGTAACATTTTCTACTTCTTCGGCTGTCCATTTTGCTGCTTCTTCGCGAATTTTATCAATTCCAAAAACTCTTTCATCAAGATATTTTGTATCTTCTAAGCCTTCATCAAAGATGATTTTTAGCATTCCATACATGAAAGCAATGTCAGTTCCTGGACGAATTCTTGCATAAATATCCGCTTTTGCTGCACTTTTTGTAAATCTAGGATCTACAACGATAAGCTTTGCACCTTTTTCTTTTGCTTTTAAGAAATGTCTAAAACCCACAGGGTGATTTACCGCTGGATTTGCTCCAATGATAATGATACATTTACTTCTTTGGATGTCTCCAAGATGGTTTGTCATAGCGCCATAACCAAATGTATTCGCCACACCGGCGACTGTTGCGCTGTGTCAAATTCTAGCTTGATGATCTACATTGTTCGTTCCAAAAAATGCTGCAAATTTTCTTATATAATAAGCTTGTTCATTATTAAGTTTTGCAGAACCTAAAAACATAACACTTTCAGGATTTTCTTTACGATAAGCAGCTAGTTTTTCTCCGATCTCACTTAAAGCTTGCTCATAACTTATGCGTTTCCATTCTCCATTTTCTTTTTTCATAGGATATTTTAAACGCACATGTGAACGCACCATATCGATCATATCAGATCCCTTGCAGCAATGTCCACCTGAACTCACAGGATGATCTTGAGCGATTTCTTGACGCACCCAAACACCATTTTGCACTTCTGCAATAATCCCACAGCCTACAGAACAGGCTGTACAAACTGTTTTTACTTTTTTACTACCTTCATAAGCTTCTTTAAGCTCATCAGCACTCGCTTCTCTTAAAGTTTCACTTCTAGCAAGCAACGGTGTTGCTAGGCTTGAAAGTGCTGCCATTTTAAGAAAAGAACGACGCGTAAGCTTGATATTTTCACCTACACTTGACATTACTCAGCCTTTATATAATAATTTTCCCAATTAGCACTTCTTTGAAAAAGCACTTCTTTTTTCTTACTTTTACCTTTAACCAAATCTTTTCTTTCTTCATCTTTAGCTAGAGCTAAAGTTGTGCTACCAAGCACTCCAGCAGCCCCTAAGGCAAAAGCGGATTTTTTAAGAAATTCCCTGCGATTTTTCACGAGTCCTCCTTTGTTTATTTGCTTCTCTTCTTAAAAATTCTGAACGCGATAGATCGTTTTGCACTTTTTTAGAATTTATTTTTGCAGGTTTTTCCACTTCAAAGCAAAGTCTTTCAAATTCCATAAAAGCCGATGCAATACTTGCAATTTCCTTATATAAATTCGCATTTTTATTCATGAAAACATCGCCTAAAAACTCATCAATGCTTTTATTGATCACTTTTTCAAAAAGCTCTTTGGCTAAATCATCTTCATTTTGCCTTAAAAATTCACTCATCAACAATAAACAAAATCCAACACTATCTTCACTTTCTTTAAAAAATTTTTCATTGCGTCTTATTTTACTTTTGACTAAAATTTGACGCACGCAAAGTAAAGGATTTGAATTTTCAAAACCTTCTTCTATGTAAGAAAAAGTCGTTGGAATACTATTTTTAAGACTTAAAAAAAGCAAATCATATTCTTTAAAAAATGCTTGTATAGAATTTTCATCATCTAAATGCTTAAGCAAGATATCAAAATTTGATTTTAAATTTTCATCAAATAAACATTCTTGCATTGTCTTTAAATACTCTTGTAATTTTGACAATCTTTCTTCAGAAAATGAAAAAACAAAAAGCTCTCCTAGACATTGATAATAAAGACTTCTAGCTAATCTTAATTTTTCCAAATCCATTAAAGCCCCCATGCATTCAAAATTTTCAAAAATAGCTTTAAATTTTGCTTGAATGAATATTATGCAAAATATACCTAATATTCATTTTAAAGCCGATTTTTAAATCGATTTATCTTAATACTATTTGATTTAAAAATCACTGAATTTCAATAAAATTCCACAAGGATTTAAAATATTAAAAAATCATACCAAAATATTGAAAATTAGATATTTGAGTTGATTTTATATTTGAAAAAATAAAATACTTTGCATAAAATTTATATCTTTGATTCTCTTCCAAATAAAATTAACATTTTATGCAAATTATAAATAATACTAATTTCTTAAAGAATAATCCTTATAAGAAAATTCTCTTATCATTTGAAGTTCATTTTTTGCATTTAAAAGCATGAGATTTGGAAGTCTTATACCATTAAAAGTTGTGTTTTTTACAATGGTGTAATGAATTTGATCTAAAAAAACAATTTTATCGCCGATTTTAAGCTTTTTATCAAAGGCGTATTCTCCCATTACATCACCCGCTAAACAAGTATTTCCAGTAAGCAAATAGGAAAATTCGTTCTCTTTTAAGTCTGAAATTTTTTCATTTTCTCTTGTGGCTAAAATTCTAGCATTTAAAACTTCACTTGTATAAGGCATGATGATAGTATCTGGCATATGTGCTTCGCTTGAAGTATCTAAAATGGCAATTTGTTTTTCATTTTCTATGATATCTACTACACTAGCCACCAAATTTCCTGTTTGCCAACCCACCGCTTCACCTGGTTCAAGATAAACTTGTACACCATATTTATCACTGAAATTTTTACACAAAGCAATAAGTTTTTCAACATCATAGCCTTTTTTAGTGATGTGATGTCCTCCTCCAAAATTCACCCATTTCATTTGCCCTATCCATTTACCAAATTTCTCTTCAAAGACCTTTAAAACAGCTTCTAAAGCGTCAGCACTTTCTTCACAAAGTGCGTGAAAATGAAGTCCTTCTATAGCATTTAAATCCACATTTTCAAAATCTTTAGCACGAATTCCAAGTCTTGAGTATCTTCCACAAGGATTGTAAAGTTCTTTTGGGGCTAGAGAAAATTCAACATTACAACGAAGACCTAAGGAATTTTTTTGTGTTTTGCTTTGAAATTTATGAAATTGAGCTAAAGAGTTAAACACTATATGATGAGATAAACTGGCTATTTCACCTATTTCATCTTCTTTAAAAGCAGGTGAATAAGTATGAATTTCTTTATCCATGTATTCTTTAGCAAATTTTGCTTCCCAAAGTCCGCTACAAGTACAACCTTTTAGGTATTCTCCAACAATTTTCATCGCTCCTGAAAAAGCAAAACCTTTTAAAGCTAAAAGCACTTTAGCACCACTTTTTTCACCAACACTTGCTAAAAGCTCACAGTTTTTTCTTAATTTATCTTCTTCTAAAATATAAGCTGGAGTTTGAATTTTTTCATAAAACATTATTTTTCCTTGATTAAATTGCTAAAATCATAACAAAATTAAACCAAATTTTCAAAATAAATATTTACTAAAACTAAAAAAATAATGACTATAATACAAAAAATCAAGCAAAAGGAAAAACTAATGAATAGAAGAAATTTTTTAAAATTTAATGCACTCACTCTAGCAAGTATGGGTGTAGCCTATGCAAATCCTATGCATGATATGCACTCCATGCATAAAAATCATTCTATAAATCATGACTTAGATACTTCTTTTATAAACTTTGCTCCAAAAAATTTAAAGCTTTTAGATCCAAAACAATTCCCCCAAGGAGAAATTTTAAAAGCCTTGCCTTTACTCAAAAATGAAAGTAAAGAAAAAAATATTTTTCGTGCTACCCTAGAAATCAAAGAAAATCATATAGAGCTTATCAAAGGTAAAAAAACCTTATTTTATACTTACAATGGTCTAGTACCTGCTCCAAAAATAGAAGTTTTTGAAGGAGATAAACTTGAAATTTTAGTCAAAAACAAACTCAAGGAAGCTACAACTATACATTGGCATGGCGTTCCTGTGCCACCTGATCAAGATGGAAGCCCACATGATCCTATCTTAGCAGGAGAAGAAAGAATATATCGTTTTGAAATTCCTCAAGATAGCGCAGGAACTTACTGGTATCATCCACACCCTCATTATACCACTTCTAAACAAGTTTTTATGGGTTTAGCAGGGGCTTTTGTGATCAAAGCAAAAAAAGATGCTTTAAGTCATTTAAAAGAAAAAGATTTGATGATTAGCGATTTGCGTCTTGATGAAAACGCTCAAATTCCAAACAACAACCTAAATGATTGGCTAAATGGTAGAGAAGGAGAATTTGTACTCATCAATGGACAATTTAAACCTCAAATCAAACTCGCCACAAACGAACGCATACGCATTTATAATGCTACTGCAGCAAGATATTTAAATTTACGCATACAAGGAGCTAAGTTTATACTTGTTGGTACTGATGGTGGACTTATAGAAAAAGCTATTTATAAAGAAGAACTTTTCTTAAGTCCTGCTTCTCGCGTAGAAGTTTTAATCGACGCTCCAAAAGATGGGAATTTTAAGCTAGAAAGTGCTTATTATGATAGGGATAAAATGATGGTAAAAGAAGAACCTAATACCCTATTTCTAGCCAATATTAACCTAAAAAAAGAAAATGTAGAACTTCCAAAAAATTTAAAAATTTTCAAACCTTCAGAAGAACCTAAGGAATTTAAAGAAATAATCATGAGTGAAGATCATATGCAAATGCATGGTATGATGGGAAAAAGTGAAAGCGAATTAAAAATCGCTCTTGCGTCTATGTTTTTAATCAATGGCAAAAGCTATGATTTAAAACACATTGATTTAAGCTCCAAGCTTGGAGTAGTTGAAGACTGGATAGTGATAAATAAATCTCACATGGATCATCCTTTCCATATACATGGCACGCAATTTGAACTCATCTCATCAAAACTCAATGGCAAAGTTCAAAAAGCCGAATTTAGAGCCTTAAGAGATACTATAAATGTGCGTCCTAATGAAGAATTAAGACTTAGAATGAAACAAGATTTTAAAGGACTTAGAATGTATCATTGTCATATTTTAGAACATGAAGATTTAGGAATGATGGGAAATTTAGAAGTAAAGGAATAAAATGGTAAAAGTGGAATTTTTAGGCCCCATAAATAAAGAAAATTTAGAACTTGAGGTAAAAAATTTAAAAGAATTAAAAGAAATTTTGCAAAAAGATGAGAGTTTAAAAGAATGGCTAGAACTTTGTGCCGTATCTTTAAACGATGAAATCATTTTTGATGAAAACACTAAGTTAAAAGATGGTGATAAAATAGCACTTTTACCGCCAGTTTGTGGGGGTTAAATGGAACATTTTACACTCTATCAAGGCTCTTTAGATATTCCTAAAATTTATAGCCAATGGTATGAATTTGCCAAGGATAAAAACTGCGGTGCTTTGCTGACTTTTTGTGGTATTGTGCGTGAAGAAGGAGGCATTGAGGCGCTTAGTTTTGATATTTATGAACCGCTTTTAAAAAAATGGTTTGATGAGTGGCAAAAAAGAGTAGATTTTGATGGTATTAGCTTGCTTTTTGCTCACTCTATAGGCGATGTGGCGGTTCATGAAAGCTCTTATTTTGCAGGAATTTTAAGCAAACAAAGAAAATTAGGACTTAAACTCCTTAATGAATTTGTTGAAGATTTTAAAGCAAGCGCACCTATTTGGAAGTATGATGTGATAAACAAAGAAAGAATTTATGCTAAAGAAAGATCAACCAAACTTTGCGGTGCAGGACTTTTAAAAGGATAAAAAATGTTAATGTCTTATGAAGAAAGTTTAAAAATTTTACACTCTCATATCAAAACCTATGAAAAGATTGAAAAAATAGCTCTTACAGAGTGTTTAGGACGCATTTTAGCTCAAGACATAAAAGCCCCTAAAAATCAGCCTGAATTTCCAACCTCGGCTATGGATGGTTATGCGATCAAATTTGAAGATCAAGATAAGCCTTTAAAAATTTTAGGCCTCACACCTGCAGGCACTATGCCACAATTTAGCGTGCAAAATGGCACTTGTGTAAAAACCTTTACGGGCTCACTCATGAGCGAAGGAAGCGATACTTTAGTCCCTGTTGAAAATGTACGCGTAGAAAATGATACTCTTTTTATAGAAAAAAAAGTTCCCCAAGCTTTTGCCGTGCGTGCGGTAGGAGAAAACTATAAAAAAGATGAAATTTTACTCAAAAAAGGCACAAAGTTAAATTATAGCGAGATAGCTCTTTTGGCTGAACTTGGATTTTTTCACATTAGTGTGTTTATAAAGCCTATTGTAGGGGTTTTAAGTAGTGGAAGTGAGATAAAAGATCTAGGAGAAGCCTTGGAAAATCCTGCTCAAATCCGCTCTTCAAATCATATCGCCATAGCTAATTTAGCTAAAAATTTAAATTGCGATACAAGGGTTTTTCCTCTTTTAAAAGATGATGAAAAAGCCACTTTTTCTACCCTTGAAAGTGCTTTGCAAAGTTGTGATATTTTAGTTACAACGGGCGGGGTTTCTATGGGGGATTTTGACTTTTTAAAAAAAGCCATCAAAGAATACGAAATCATCATCGATAAAGCCGACATAAAACCAGGTAGACATATCAAAATAGCCAAGGCTAATGAAAAATTCATTATCGCCTTACCAGGTTTTCCTTACTCGGCTATGGTAATGTTTAATCTTTACGCAAGAGAGATTTTAAACTCTTGGTTACTTCAGCCTAAAGACTATATTTGCAAAGCCTTCTTACAAGGAAGCTACAAGAAAAAAACACCTTATTTGGAATTTGTCGCTTGTAACATAAAGTTTGAAAATGGACGCATTTTAGCTAATCTTGAAGGTAAAAAAGAAGGCTCTAGTGCGATTATAAACAATCTTAACAATAAAGCTGCCCTTATGGTGGTGCCAAAAGAATGTGAAATGTTAGAAAATGAAAGTTTAGTGGATATTATCTTTATGCCTTAAAATTATTTAAATAATTTTATTTCGATTTTAATCAACCATAAATTTCAATAAATTTCAAATTTGCAACCTCCTTTTAGTGGAGTAATTAGCCCTAGCGGAGTTTCAATCCACTAGGGTTTTTTAGTCCCTTTTTAAATTTCTTTATGGTAAAATAGATATTTACCAGATAATGAAAATTTCAGGGTTTTTTAATAAAAATAGCAAAAATTATGCTATAATCTCATAAGAAATTTAAAAAGGGACTAAAATAAAGAGTTTGCGGGACTCTGCGGGGTTACAATCCTCTAAAACCGCTTTTAAAATTCAAATAAATTTTGCTGGTGATATTTTTCTTGTTTTTTGTTTAGTTGTATTTCTTCATTATTTGAATTTTTGTATTTAAATTCTCCATGACTATCTATATCAAAAAGCGTTAAATTAGTTTCGTTATTAACTTTTGCCACCAAGCAAAAATTCCATTTTATCAAATTGCTCTAATAATACAAGCCCTAATGATTGCATGGCCATAATTTAAAGCAGAATTTTCAAAACAAAGCTCATCTCTTGAAAAAGAAGCACCAAATAAAGTTTTAAAATACAACGCCGCCGTAACAGCTTCAATATTTTACTATCATTTAAGCTTGCTTTTTTAGCCAAATTTATAAGCTCATTCATTTGCTCTTTTGTGATTTTTGCACTTTGAAAATGCCCTAAAAAAGGAGTAAAAACACCATTTATACTATGAGTTTCATCGTAACTCATTTTTTAGAATCTTCTCTTTGTCTAAACTCAGCCTTTGTCACTTCTCCAAGCACTGAAACTATATATTTTTCAAATACTTTTAGATTTTAAATTCTTATACTTTTTGCAATGACTTCTTTTTCATTTGCATTTTTAAACAATATTTTTTCATTTTTGCTTAGCGTTTCAAATTTATTATCGTGTTTTGAAACAGTTAGGCTAGCATTTGAGTTATCTAGCCTTTCATAATAAACAAATTCTGGCTCTTGCATATCTTTAGTTTGAATTAAAATCAAACTATCTTTGTATAAAGAAAAGCAAAACTCATAATTTTCATCCATTAAAATCCAGTCTTTTATCTCACCTTTTTTACTTCGTGCTACAGCTTTATTTGGTAATACTTTTAAAGCAAAATCCATAGTATAAATTGGCACAGCATAAAATTTATTTGTCTTTTTGTGTTTAAAAATATCCACTCTAAACATATCGCCATTTTTAACTATTTTACCATTTACTTTGCGGATTTTACCAAGCTCTAGGGCTTTTAAAACTCCTTCTTTTCCGCCGTATGATTGATAGAATTCTTATTCTTTTCTAAATGTTTCTTCATGTAAAGCTCCACTTGGCTTTTTTCTCTCAGGTTTTGAGACAAAAATTTCATCAATTTTATCTAAAAGCTTTTGCCTAAAACCACTAAAAGGCTCAAAAAACTTCCTTTTGTTTTTATAATCTAATTCACTAATTTTTTTTGCATAAAGCTCTGCAGTGTTGCTTTCTTGCTCTTTTTTAAAATCTGAAAAATCCTTTACGATAGAATTATTTACATAAGCAATAATTGCTGCATCGATGGCGTGATGAAGATGATTGTTTCTATTCTTAGTGCTAAAGCCCCAAGTGTGCCTTAAAGCGGATGTTAGCATACCGCTTTTTGCTTCTACATATACTTTTGAGACTTTTTGTGTATCGTTTAATTTTGTATTTTCATCATCACTTAAAGGTAAAAAATCTAAATAATCTTTAGTATAGTTTAAAACAAGCCTTGCGATGTAGCGAGTATCGTTTAGATTTATATCTTTAAAGTCTTTTTGCTCTTTGTCTTTGTAATTTTTATCTAAAATTCTTTTTTGCTTTTTAATAGATAGGTTTTTTGCTAAAACTTCAATTTTCTGCCATTTTGCACTATCATTGCCAAAGGCTTTAAAGGGGTTTTATTAAGTTTTTCTTGATTTTGCTTGGTAAAAACTAAAACTTTATTCATGTAAGAATCATCAAAACTTCTAGAATAAGGGTAAATATGGTCAATTTTAAGCATTTTTTTATCTTGCAAATCACTAATTTTAATCTTTTCCCCACTATAAACACAAAATTCTTTTTGTTCTTTAAATAATCTTAATTTTAAAATATTTTTACTATTTTTTTAAGCCTAGTTTTTCACATTCAAGTTCAGCGTCTTTTTTGGCCTTGTAGTTTTCGTTTTGCTCTTTTTCTATTTTAGCTCTTTAGTTGTGATTTTTATCTACTTCTCTTGCTAATTCAATGTTTATTTTATGCACTTTACCATATTTTTTAAGCAAGGCATTTAAGACCTTTCTATATTCTTTAATCGCCCTTAAAACCACAGGATTAGTTACTTCATCTTTGTAATAAGTTTCATTAAATGCGGGCAAAAAGTCTTTTTTATCTTCATTAAATGCTATTTTTAAATTAAGCTCACTGCAAGCTTCATCGTATTTTTTAAAGGAGTGATAAGTTTTAAGGCTTTAAAACTTATATTTAAATGGTTTTTAAATTCCAATTTGCTTAAGCTATCAATTTGATTTTGATTTAAATCATATTTTGCTAAAGCCTTTTTAAGCTTAATCTCATCTTTTATAAGGGTAATACTTTTGCTATTTCATTTAAATCATCTTGGCTTAAGCTATGCTCACCTAGGGCTTTTACAAATTCTTTATATTTTTTAAACTCAATAAAATAAGTTCCTTTTTCTCCTTTAAATTCATAATCATCACTTAAAACTAAAAGCTTTTTTTGTTTGTTTATAAGTTAGAGTGCCATTTTTTAAAACTTCATTTAAAAGCGTGTTTAAATCATCTTTTGTATATAAAATTCCTTCAGTATTTTTAAGATTATTTAAAAGATTGATAATTCTTGTAAGTACTACAAACATAAAGGCTAAGGGCGAATTTTTTGGCACTCATTTTTCACCAGTAAAAAACTACAATTTTCCACCAAATGAGAAAAATCCTTTAAAGCCCTTTTATAAAATACTACACTAAGCACCTCTTCTTCAAATTTTTTTGAAAAAGAAAGACCAAATTCTCTTTGCTTTTGAAAAATAAGCTTTAATTCATCTTTTAAAAAACTTTGCACTATACAGCGTTCATAACTTTCTTTTTTATTTCTAACATTTATAAATTCTTTGGAATTTTCTTTGAATTTTTGAAAATACTCTTTATAAAGATACTCGCCTACACTTTGATAACTTACTAATTTTTCTTCATTTTGCTTGATAGCTTTTAAAATCTCGCCTTTTTCTTCATCACCATTATTTTTAATATCATCATAGCCACGCCTTTTTGCAATATGTAAAATCACTCTTGCAAAATCTTACTTACTTAAAAGCTCGTTTAAAGCTCTAAATCTTAACTCATAAGGGCTAATTAAAGAGCCTTTATAAGCCTTAGCTAAACTCTCATCAAAGCTTTGATAATCTTCGTAATTTAGCGATTAAATGTCTAAGTAATTTAGCCTTGCTTTGCTTCTAGCAAGGTGTTTTCTAGCACTTCTTGCAAGGCGTCTAAGGCTAAGGATTCTCCTGTTTTAGGATTTTCAGCTTTTGTAAAATCCTAGCTCCACATTCTTTTAACTCATCATTTTCGCTAAATGCCCAGCCAATAGAGCTTATACCTATATCAAATGCCAAAATTCTTGCCATACTAAATCCTTTGTGACGTTTATGATTTATTTATAATTATAATACAAAAATCATTTTTTATGCAAATATGAATTTTTCAGTAACCAAACTATACATATGTTAATTTTGCAATACAAAAAATAAGTAATTTTTAAATAAAAAATATTTTTTATTTAAAAATTTAGCTAAAATTAAATTCATAAGCTGTAAATTCAGGAGAAATCATGCCAATTTTTATGATATGTTCTACACTTTTAGCGGTAATTGTCGTTGCTTATTATATACTCAAAAAATACAATCCCATTTTTGTATTTTTTCTTTCAGGTATTATCTTGCTTATTTTTGCTTTTTACATCACAGGAACACCTATACCAAAAGCCCCAAGCAGAGAACATGCAAGCTTTTTGAATGTTTTACTTGATAGCTATGCTTTTATCACAGCAACTTTTAAAAGCCAGCTTTCTGGAGTAGGACTTATTATCATGAGTGTGGCAGGTTTTGCTGCTTATATGAAACATATCAATGCTTCGGCAAAACTTGCTTTTTTAGCAAATAAACCCTTAGAAAAAATCAAAAATAAATACTTGATTTTAAGTGGAACTTTTGTTGTTGGAATGGCTTTAAAAATTGTCATTTCTAGCTATGCTGGATTGCTTTTGCTTTTGTTAGCATGTATTTATCCTGTTTTAATCTCACTTAAAATCCGTCCTATTACAGCTGTATGCGTGCTTTCTTTAATTGCACTTGATTATGGTCCAAAAGATGGAAATTCAATCAATATGGCAGATATGGTAGGACAAAGCGATAATGTCGTAGGGCTTTTTTTTAAATTACCAAATTTATAGTGTGATTGCCTATGTTGTAGTTATTGCCATCTTGATTCCTTTTTATTTTGCTTGGATTGATAAAAGAGATAAAGAAAAAGGTGTTTTAAATGATGAAGTTGAAATTCCGCAAATCATTGATCCTAAATGTCCCACTTTTTACATACTCTTTCCTTGGTTACCTGTTGTATTTTTATTTACAGCGTATTTTTTTTACTATCAAGCTCGATGTTGTGACAGCAAATTTTGTAAGTATTTCTTTAGTTTTTCTTGTTGAATTTGCAAGACACAGAAATGCTAGAAAATTAGGCGAAGATATGATGGTGATTTTAAAAGCTATGGCTGAAATTTTTATCTCAGTCGTAAGCATAATCATCGCTGCTGGAGTATTTGCTGAAGGCATTAAAGCACTTGGTGGAGTTAATATCCTTGCTAACGCGGTTTCAAATCTTGGAACAGGAAATTTTGCATGGTTTGGAATTCTTTTGAGTATAGCTATTTTAAGCTTTTTAGTTTATTTTGCCACAGTGATTATGGGAAGTGGAATTGCTGCTTTTAATGCTTTTGGAAAACTAGCTCCTGATATGGCTACAAAATTAGGCGTTGCACCTATTACTCTAGTTTTACCTATAGAAATTGCATCTTGTTTAGGTCGTGCAGCTTCACCAATAGCAGGCGGAATCATAGCTTTAGCTGGATTTGCAAAAGTAGCTCCAATGGATATTATAAAACGAACCACTCCTCTTTTACTTATCGCTATGCTTGTAAATGTACTCGTAGCCTTTTATCTAGCACAAACCAATCCTTTGCCAAAAGAACAAAACACTACAAAAATAGAACTTAAAATACACAAATAAAGCGTATTGACGCTTTATTTTCACTCTAAAACAATACCTTCATTAATGCAAATTTCGCCGATAATAAAGGCATCTGAATTTTCTAAAACCTTACTTACATTAGAAGGATCTACAACCATTACTAAACCCGCTCCCATGTTAAAGCTTCTATACATTTCGCTTTCTTCTACAGCCTGTCCTATAGTATAAAAAATTTCAGGAGTTTTAAGATGATGTTTGCGTATAGTTGCACCCATACCACGAGGTAAAACGCGTGGTAAATTTTCTACTAAACCACCCCCTGTAATATGTGCTAGAGCACTGATATAAGGCTTTAGTGTAAGAAAATCACGCACATAAATCCTTGTAGGTTCTAACAAAATATCAATTAAATTTTTACCCTCTATCTTGTCATCAAATTTTAATTTTAAACTTTCAAAAAGTACTTTTCTAGCTAAAGAATAACCATTTGAATGAAGTCCTGAACTAGGAAGTGCCAATAAAATATCACCATTTTTAACAAATTTACTTCTATCAATCTCATCTTCTTCAGCCATACCCACTGCAAAACCCGCAAGATCAAAATCATCTTTTGCATACATTCCAGGCATTTCAGCAGTTTCTCCGCCAATTAATGCACAATTTGCCATCTTACATCCCTTGGCAATGCCTGATACAACAGCCTTTGCTACTTCTACTTCGAGCTTGGCTGTAGCATAATAATCTAGGAAAAACAAAGGCGTAGCAAAATTACAAATCAAATCATTCACACACATTGCTACTAAATCTTGCCCTATAGTATCATATTTTTTAGCATCAATTGCCAAGCGAAGCTTGGTACCAACACCATCTGTTGCACCTAAAATCACAGGCTTTTTAAAACCACTTGGCATTCTAAAAGCACCAGCAAAAGAACCAATTCCGCCTACAACATTATCATTAAAAGTTTCTTTAACCAAAGGTTTTATAGCCTCTACAAAGGCATTTCCATTATCTATACTTACGCCTGCATCTTCATATGAAATTTTCATTTATTTTCCTTTAAGAACTAAAAAGGTATTTTAACGAAAAAAGTTTTAATAAGGCATAAGATGAAAAATGCTTTTTTTGTAACCGCTTCAATTGCTTGTGGCAAAAGCACTTTTATAGAAATAGCGAATTCTTTAGGCTTTAAAAGCATTAGTGCAGACAAAATCGCTCATAAAATTTTAGATGAAAATGCTTTAGAACTTGAAAAGATTTTTTCTCCCTTTAACTTAAAAAATTTACTCACAAAAGAAAAGAAAATCGATAGAAAAATCCTTGGAGAAATTGTTTTTAACAACAAAGAAGCTAAAAAAACCTTAGAAAATTTCACTCATCCTAAAATTCGAGCTAAAATTTTAGAACAAATGCAAATTCTAGATAAAGAAAATAAAGCTTTTTTTGTAGAAATTCCTCTTTTTTTTGAAAGCGGTGCTTATGAAAATTTAGGCAAAGTCATTGTAATTTACACACCTAAAGAATTAAGCCTTAAAAGAATCATGCAAAGAGATAAGCTCAGCTTAGAAGCTGCAAAAGTGAGACTTGATTCTCAAATAGATATTGAAGAAAAACTTAAAAAAGCAGATTTTATCATTAAAAATACTAATTCTTATGTCGATTTTAGGCAAGAATGTGTTAAAGTAATACAAGAAATTTCTAAAGGAAAAATGTGAAATTTTATAAATATTGTGCAAGTGGGAATGATTTTGTCATAACAAATGCTGATAGAAAAGAAGATAGAAGTGCTTTAGCTAAAGAACTTTGCAATCGTTATGAGGGCATAGGTGGGGATGGCTTTATCGTGATATTGCCTCATGAAAAATACGACTTTGAATGGGAATTTTATAATAACGATGGCTCAAGGGCTGCTATGTGTGGCAATGGCTCAAGGGCTGCGGCACATTTTGCACATCATATTAACAAAATAAATCCTAACATGAGTTTTTTAACCGGTGCAGGAATAATAAAAGCAAAGGTAAATCAAGATAAAGTTGAAGTATCTTTAGGCAAAATAAAAAGCGTGCAAAATACTTTTGAAGAATTAGGAAAAACTTGGCAACTTTGCGACACTGGAGTTCCACATCTAGTGCATTTTTGTCAAAATTTAGATGAATTTGATACAATACTTTGTCAAAAAATGAGACAAAAATATAATGCCAATGTTAATTTTGTAAAAATTTTAGATGAAAATCATTTAAAAGTTCGTACCTATGAACGCGGAGTTGAAGATGAAACCTTAGCTTGTGGCACAGGAATGGGGGCTTGTTTTTATCTGGCATTTTTAAATAAAAAAGTACAAAATAAAGTTAAAATAACTCCTAAAAGTGGTGAAGAGGTTGGGTTTACATATAAAAATGAAGAATTGTTTTTTGAAGGAAAGGTAAAGTATTGTTTTGAAGCCAATTATAATTTTTCTTAGTCTTTTTCTAATCCCACTTTTTGCTGATGATCTAAAAAATGGCTTTGGAGAGGAATATTACAAACTTGATATAGATCAAAAAAGACAAATTTTTTTTATAAAAATGAATGAAATGTTTGATCAAAGCTTTAAAAAAATTGAACAAGAAAGAGCTTTTATCGAAGCCTTTTTTAAAGATGCTTACAAAACAGGCTTTAGGACTTCAAATCAAACAAATCTTGAAAAACTTATCACGATAAAAAACAAATATCGCATTGAAAATCTTTATGATTTTGCAGAATATAAAAAACGTATTCAAAAAATTCCAAAATCCATGGGTATAGCCCAAGCTTTAGTTGAAAGTGCTACAGGTACAAGTCGCTTCGCAAGAGAAGCAAATAATCTTTTTGGAGAATGGACTTGGGGTGAGAAAGGTTTAATTCCTGATTTAAGACATCCAGATAAAAAACATAAAATTAAGATTTTTGATAGTCTGCAAGATAGTGTTTACTCTTATGTTTTAAATTTAAATCGTCATTTTGCTTATGAAAAGTTTCGCGATGCAAGAGCTAAATTTGCAAGCGAAGGCAAAGAGATAACAGGACTAGAGGCTATTAAAACTTTAGATTCTTATTCTGAACGCAAGGGATATTATATCAATCTTATTACAAAAATCATCAAACGATACAACCTTGAAAAATACGATACAAACTCAAACAACACCTAAAATCCAAGTGAAAATTTATCAAAAGATATGACTTCAAATTTAACCCCTTGCTCAAAAAAACTATCCTCGCTTGAAAGAGTGATAAAAATCACATGAAAAATTCCAAGTTCTAAAGCCTTTGGTAAAATTTTCTTAGCACGTAATTTAATCAAATCAATATCTAAAGTTGGACTTGAAATATAAGCAATTTTAGATATTTGGCTATAAAAGTTAAAGTATTTGTTATAAAAAAATTCTTCTTTAAATTTAAACAACTCGCTTAAAACTAAATTTTCAAATAAATGTGAAAAATCCTTTGAAATACAAAGATTATTTCTTAGGCCAAAATCTTTAAAATAAATCTTTTGAAGTTTTTTTTCATCATGTTTTAAAGTATAGATCACATAAGTATTTTCTAATTTTTTGATAGCTTGATAAACACTATCTTTTGAAGTTTTTAATCTTTTTTTGAGTTCTATAAATATCTTAGAAATACTGATTTGCTGACCCAAATTTAAAGCTAAATACTTTAAAATTTCTAATTCTAAAAGAGTAAAGCTTTGTCTTAGAAGTATGTTTTTTTCTCCAAATTTACTGCGTCCACTTTGCAAAAAAAGACCTACTAAATTATTTATAGGTAAATTTTTCTTACTTACACTAATAAATTCTTCAAAATCAAAATAATCAAGTTCAAGCTCTTCAAACCCATTTACATTTAAATCTTTTATATTTGTACTTAAGATGATGGGAATGTTAATTTTTTCTAAATTAGGGATAAAATCCAAATTATAAAGGCAAAGAATTTTAATTTGTAAATTTTCATTCAGAAAATCAGCAAGTCTTTCTAAACTTTGTTTTTCAAAGCGTGTATCATATAAATCTAAAAACAAAATTTCACTTGCTTTAAATTGAGATAAAAAATTAAAAATAAGTGTTTTTTTACCACAAAATCGTGGGCCTTTTATGATAATATTTGGTTTTGAAATTTGATTTTTTCTTTCATAACTTACTTCAAATTTAGGGTGGTTTTCATAAAAAAAATTAAGTACTTTCAATTTTATCCTTTAAAAAAGGATATTATAACCTAGTTTGTATAATTGGGGCATAAAGCCCCTTAAATTACATTTTGCAAGCACCTTGTAAAGTAGCGCCTATCATCCAAAGACTTTTTTCATATTTTGCGATATTTTCTTGTGCAAAAGCAGCTGTTGTAGTATCACTTTCTTTTTCTGCTGCTTCATTGAGTTTTTTAAATTCTGCTAAAAGATATTCATAATCTTGTTTGATCAGTTCTATGACTTCAAGCGGAGTAAAGCAATCTTTTGCAACTTTTGGACTTTTCGCATTTTCCATTAAAACTTTTTGGCAAGTGATGGCTTTTTCGCCAAGTTGTAAAACTCTTTCAGCGCAACTATCAAAAAGTTCTGCCATTTCTTCATAAGCTTTTTCTGTGTATTCGTGTATAGAAAAAAATTGCAAACCTTTTACATTCCAGTGATAATTATGAAATTTAACCCATAGATGATGAGCATCTGCTTGCATTTGTAATAATTGTTTTGTAACTGACATGATTGACTCCTTTTTTTTAATTTTTAAAATTATAACATAAAATTCTTAAATAATAATTATTATTAATTAAAAATTTTTATTCTAATTTTAACTTAGAATCATTATACTCTTTTTTAATGAATTTTGATTAAGAATTTAATATATTTTTTAAGATCAACTTTCCAACTTCCACACCAGGTTGGTCATAGGTGTTAATCCCTAGCATAACACCGCAAGTTGAAGTAAAAAGTTCATAATAATACATCAAATATCCCGCATGCCAAGCGTCAAGTTTTTCAAGTTCTATCACATCAACACTCAAATTTTCGGCGATTAAAGCGTGCATAGTTGCATCACATTGAGCGTTTAAAAGTTCGTGAAGATTGACTTTATTACTTAAAGAATCTAAAAATTTAAAATGAATATCAGGGATAATAGGTGCTTTTTGAGCGTCTTTGATTTTTAAAAAAGTTACAGTTTTATTTTTAGGTCCATCCATGATGAGTTGTAAAAAACTATGCTGATCTCTTGCTCCAATGAGTGCAATAGGAGTTAAACCTATGCGTTTATAGCCTTGCTTTTTACCTAAACTTTCAGCAATAAGCTGGATATACCATTCATTAAAGCCTTTAAAAGCATCACTATATGAAAAAAGTACATTGATATTGGCATTTTTGTGTGTACAATAATGATAGGCTTTTTGTAAAATTTCATCTTTTTTGTGAGTAAAAAAATCTTCAAAACAAGCTTTAGCTCCTTCTAAAAGAGCTTTGGCATTATAGCCACAAAAACAAAGCGGAACTATACCTACAGCTGAAAGTATGCTAAAACGACCTCCTACATTTGCAGGGATAAAAAAGCATTTAATACCTAAATTTTCACCTTCTTGATGAAGTTTTGAATCCTTATCGGTAATAAAAACAAAGTATTTTTTTAATTCTTGCATATCAAGTTTAAAATGTTCAATAAGAAGTTTAAAAAGCGATACAACTTCTATAGTGCTACCTGTTTTACTGATGATTAAAAACAAACTTTCTTCAAGCTTGATTTTTTCTAAAGTCTTATTAAAAGAATGTGAACTTGTGTTATCGAGTATAAAAAGTTCTCTTTGATTACTTTTTTCATTAAAAAGCATATCACGCAAGGCTTTTACACCGCAACTTGAACCACCCATTCCCACTAAAACAATATTTTTTATGTGTTCTTTGTCTTTGATAAAAGCCAAACTCTCATCAATCAGGCTTAAGCTCGTGTCAATAAGATGATAATACCCTATATCTCCACTTTTTACCTCATCATTAATACGATTTGCATAAGAGCTTATAGTGTGAATTTCACTTTGTTTAAAAAAAAGTGTATTGTTTAACATTTACTTTTCTCGTAAAAATAATTTGTAGCCTCTACAAAGCCTTCTACACTTCCACAATCAAAGCGTTTACCTTGAAATTTATAAGCTAAAACCATACCATTGGTTGCTTGAGTTAAAAGTGCGTCGGTAAGTTGAATTTCTCCATTTTTTCCTGCTTTAGTATTTTCTAAAATTCCAAAAATATCAGGAGTTAAAATATATCTTCCTATGATAGCAAGATTACTTGGAGCTTCATCAGGACTTGGTTTTTCTATCATAGAATTAACCATGATAAGATTTTCTTCTACAAAATTTCCAGAAATTACTCCATAGTTTGAAACTTGCTCTTTTGGTACTTCCATCACAGCTATGATGGTGCAGCGATATTTTTCATAAATTTTTACCATTTGAGCCATAACATTTAAGCCTTCTTCATTGACACACAAATCATCAGCCAAAATTACACCAAAAGCTTCATCGCCAACCAAAGGTTTACCTTTTAAAACCGCATCACCTAAGCCTTTCATTTGATTTTGTCTTGTAAAAGTAAAGGTGCAACGATTGATCAAAGAGCGAATTTCATCAAGTAAGTATTCTTTTTTTGTACCTGAAATTTGATGCTCAAGTTCATAAGAAATATCAAAATAATCCTCTAAAGCTCTTTTTCCACGTCCTGTTACAAATCCCATATTTTCCATTCCTGCTTCCAAAGCTTCATCAACCCCATAATGGATCAAAGGTTTGGTTAAGATAGGTAACATCTCTTTAGGTAAAGTTTTTGTTGCAGGTAAAAATCTCGTCCCATAACCTGCCGCAGGGAAAATACAAGTTTGAAGCATAAAAATTTCCTTTTATTTTTTTTATCATTATAGCTTATTTTTATGAATTTTTATGCAACAAGGCAAAGTTCTTTTTGCTTGTTATTCAAACTCTGCCTTAGCTAATTTAACAATGGTTTCTACTACTCCAGAATCTTCGAGCGTTGAAATATCTTGTTTGATTTCTTCACCTCTTGCTATAGTTCTTAAAATTCTTCTCATTATTTTACCACTTCTAGTTTTTGGTAAACCTGGAGTATAAAGAATTTTTTCTATTTTAGCTATAGGTCCTATCTCTACTCTTAAAATGTCATTAAGTTCTTTTAAAGTTTCTATAGCTCCGCCAAGATCACAACTGGATGTAGGACTTAAAACCACAAAAGCAAACAGTGACTCGCCCTTAATCGCATCCAAAATACTCACTACAGCTGATTCTGCTACACTTGGATGTTTAGCAATAGCGCTTTCAATTTCAGCCGTTCCTATACGATGTCCTGCAACATTAACCACATCATCTGTTCTTCCTGTGATGGTAATATAACCATTTTTATCGTAAAAAGCACCATCGCCACTAAAATATACAGCTTTTCCATCTTTTTTAGCTTGAGAAAAATAACTTTCTATATAACGTTCATCATTACCCCAAATTCCACGAATCATCGAAGGCCAGGGTTTAGTTATACAAAGCAATCCATTTTCACCTTCATCTTTTTTATTGCCTTCTTCATCAATAACTTCTGCAAAAATTCCTGGTAAAGGCAAGGTGGCACAACCTGGTTTTAAAGGAGTAGCGCCTGGCAAAGGCGTGATCATATGTCCACCTGTTTCTGTTTGCCACCAAGTATCGACTATAGGACTTTTAGTTCCCCCTATTTCATCATAAAACCACTTCCAAGCACTAGGATTTATAGGCTCTCCAACCGTTCCAAGCACTTCAAGCGTACTTAAATCATATTTTCTTGGCTCATCAGGTGCATCAGCATGAAGCATTCTTATGGCAGTTGGCGAAGTGTAGAATTTGCTTATTTGATACTCTTCTATCATTCTCCACCAACGCCCAGAATTTGGATAAGTAGGAGTTCCTTCATGCATTATAGTCGTTGCTCCACATGCTAAAGGCCCATAAACTACATAAGTATGTCCTGTAATCCAACCCACATCAGCACTACACCAATAATTATCATAATCTTTAATATCAAAAACCCATTCCATAGTCATTTGTGCCCAAAGTATATATCCTGCACTTGCATGCATAACTCCTTTTGGCTTGCCTGTTGATCCTGAAGTGTAAAGCAAAAACAACAAATCCTCGCTATCCATGATTTCGGGTTCACACTTATAAGATTCATTTTTCACAAGTTCGTTATAAACATAGTCCCTTCCTTTAATATATTCTATAGGCTCATTATTGCGTATAACTATAAGTACTTTTTCTACACTTTCACACCCTTCACTTAAAGCCTTATCTACTGCAGGTTTTAACATATAAGGTTTGCCACGACGAAAAGCACCATCAGCCGTTACTACAAGTTTAGCTCCTGCATCTATAATTCTATCTCTTAAGGCTTCAGGAGAAAACCCTCCAAATACCATACTATGAATAGCCCCAATCCTTGCACAAGCTAACATTACTATAGCTGTTTCTGCAATCATAGGCATATAAATTACAACCCTATCGCCTTTTTTTACTCCGAATTTTTTAAGCAAATTGGCTGCCTTGCAAGTTTCATGCAATAATCTTCTATAAGTATAAACTTCATAATCCCCCATTTCACCTTCAAAAATCAAAGCAGCTTTATTGCGTCTTGTTTTCATATGACGATCAAGACATTGATAGCTTACATTTAAAGTTCCACCTTCAAACCATTTATAAAATGGAGCTTTATCCTCATTTAGCACTCTTGAAAAAGGCGAAAACCACTCGATCTTCTCAAGTGCTTGTCTTTTCCAAAAACCTTCAAAATCTTCCTTGGCTTCATCGCATAAATCATAGTATTCACATAAATTTTTTATACGAGCATTACGAGAAAATTCTTTACTTGGCTTAAAAAGCTCTTGATTATTTTGATTAAGCATAAAAACTCCTTTATGATTATTTTTAAACATTATATAAGAGTTTATTTGTATTAAATACAAATTTAAAAAATAATTAAGATAAATTTTATAAAAAATGAGAATATTTGTAATATTTTATTTAAATTTTATAATGTATGTTAATTTAAGAAACATATTGCATCTTCATAAAAATAAAGACTGAGTTCTTTGTATAATTTTAAATCGAATTTTAAAAATTCTTGTTTTTCTAAAGCAAATTCTAAAATTTTATCCATACAACTTACCCTTATAAAAACATCACTTTTCCTACTTCTAAGTGCTATAATATAACATTTTTCTAAAATAAACTCATAATTATTTTTTGGGATATTTTTAGAATTAAAAAAAGAAATTTTATAAGGATCAATCGCAATTTTACTTGGAGGTTTTTTAAAATCTTTATATTTTTTACAATTACTAAAATCTATAAAATTACAAAATTTTACACCTTGATTTTCTAGCTCAAAAACATTAGTATTTTCAAATTCTAAAATTTCTCCACTGTGTAAATAAAGTTTTTTTTGAGCCAAAGAATCTAAAAAATGTTTATCATGGCTTGCGATTAAAAAACCTGTATTGAAATTTTCGTGCATTTTAAGAATAGCTTTTTTAAATAAAAGCGTAGTATTTTTATCCAAAAAAGCACTCGGTTCATCAAGTAAATAATACTTCGCTCTTACGCTTAAAGCTATAGCAAAAGCTATTTTTTGACTTTGTCCTGATGAAAGTTCATTAGGATATTTACTTAAAAGACTTTCATCTAAATTTAAAAACATCAAACTTTCTTTTATACGTTCTTCGATATCTTCTTTAATCCCATAAGTTTTTAAAGTAAATAAAAAATTTGCCCTTACGCTACGATTTAACAAAATAGGCTCTGGAAAAAGCAAATAAATTTCACGCTTTTGTTTATTATTAAGTTTAAAATTTCCAAAATAAGAAATATTTTTTGAAAAATCTCCTTCTAAAAATTTTAATATTCTTAAAAATGTAGATTTTCCACTTCCATTCGTTCCCATTAAGATGCTAATTTTACTTGTATCAAGTTTTAAATTTTTAATTTTTAAAACTTCTTTGTTTTGATAGTTGAAAAAAAGATTAGAAATTTCTATCATTTTATGTTCTTTTAAGTTTGTGTGTAATGAAATTTAAACAAAAGGCAATGAGAATTAAAACCAAAGCCAAAGCTATACCACTAGCAAATTCGCCTTTGTTGGTTTCAAGAGAAATAGCCGTGGTTATGGTTCTAGTGTCGTATTTAATATTTCCACCCACTATCATCGCTACTCCTACTTCTGCTACAATGCGTCCATAAGCTAGTGCAACGACGCTAATCAAAGCAAAGCGTAATTCATAAATCATCATTAAAACAAGTTTTAAAGGACTTAAGTGAAAAGATTTTATAAGTAAAAAATGTTTTTTATTCATATTTTCTATCAAATTTGAAAAAAGTGCGATCACTATAGGAAGTGCTAAAATAAACTGCCCTAAAATTAAAGCCTTTATAGTAAAAAGTAGTCCAAATTCTCCCAAAGGTCCTCGACTTGAAATCAGTGCATAAAGTATAAGTCCTACCGCAACTGTTGGAAAAGAAAGGCTAGTATCTATGATAAGTTTTATAAAGCGTTTAAATTTAAAATCAAAAAAGCCTAAGATAAATCCCAAAGGAAAACCTATGAGCAAAGCTAAAACTATAGAAATACTTGAGCTTAAAAGTGTAGTTTTTATAGCTGAAATTACACTTTCATCAGCATTAAAAAGTAAAAATAAAGCTTGTTTAAAACCATCAAAAATATAATCCAAAAATATCCTTTTTAAAATAAGTAATTTTAGCATAATTATGCTAAAATATTTTTTTATGTAAATTTATAAGGAGAAAAAATGAAAAAAATCATTTCTTTAGCCCTTGCTTTAGCTTTAAGTGCAAGTGCAGCAGAACTTAAAATGGCAACCACAACAAGCACTGACAATACAGGACTTTTAGATGCTCTAAAGCCTCTTTATGAACAAGAAAGCGGCAATACCTTAAAATGGGTTGCAGTAGGAACAGGTGCGGCTTTAAAAATGGGTGAAGATTGCAATGCTGATGTACTTTTTGTACACTCTCCAAAAGCAGAAAAAGAATTTATAAAAAAAGGTTTTGGCGTGGATAGAACCCCTGTGATGTATAATGATTTTATCATCATTGCGGATAAATCAATAGCTTCTAAATTTAAAGGCAAAAATTTAAAAGAAAGTTTAGAACTTATCAAAAATGAAAAACTCACTTTCATCTCAAGAGGCGATAAATCGGGTACTGATAATAAAGAAAAAAGTCTTTGGAAAGATCTTGGTGGTGTGCCTGAAAAAGAAAACTGGTATCAACAAAGTGGACAAGGTATGCTAGCAAGCATTAAAATCGCTGAAGAAAAAAAAGGTGTGATTTTAACTGATCGTGGCACTTATATCAAATATGAAGCCAGTGAAAAAGGAAATCCAAGTTTAGTCATTGTAAATGAAGGTAATGATAGCCTTAAAAATTTTTATTCTGTTATAGCAACAAATCCTAAACATTGCAAAAATGTTAATTATACTGAAGCTAAAAAATTTATCAATTGGCTTACAAGTGACGATACTTTAAGTTTTATTAGCGGATTTAAACTGCTCTATAAACCTTTATTCGTAGTTGATGCAAAAACAAGGAAAGATTAAAATTAAGCAGGTTTTAGCCTGCTTAAAATATTATTTTTACTTATTGTAACTTTTTTATTTATTTTTCAAAACTTTCAGCTTATTTAAAATTCTTCTTTAGATACAATAAAATCAATAATTAAATATACAAGGTCAAATAATGTTCAAAGTAGATTTAAATAGTGATTTAGAGGAAAGTTTTGACACCTATAAAATGGGAATGGATGAAAAAAATTTTAAAAATTTGTAAGCTCAGCAAATGTCGCCTGTGGCTTTCATGCGGGTGATCCTTGTGTAATGGATAAGACCTTAAATTTAGCCAAGCAAAATGGTGTTTGCATAGGAGCACACCCATCTTATCCTGATCTTTTGGGTTTTGGAAGACGCAATATGCAAATAAGCTTTGAAGAAGTCAAAAACCATGCCTTGTATCAACTAGGAGCTTTGGCTTTACTAAGACAAAAGGTATGAAAATACAGCATTTTAAAGCTTATGGCACACTTTATAATATAGCAGCTATTGATAAAAATTTAGCGATAAACGCGTTGTAAAAATGATAAAAGAAGGCAAAGTTACAAGCATAAATGGCAAAGAAATTGATTTAAAAGCGGATAGTATTTGCGTTCATAGGGATAATGTAAAAGCTTTAGAATTTGTTAAAAAAATCAAAGAAAATTTAGAAAAAGAACAAATTCAAATTTGTGCTTTGGAAAATTTTATATAGGTTTTAACAATGTTTAGTGTGCATTTTAGTGGAAGCAAGGCTTTGCTTTTGCTTTTTATTAAACAAGAAATTTCACCTCAAATCAATGCTTATGTTTTAAGCACGAAACAAAGGATACAAAAAGCCCTAAAAGAAGGTGAAATTTTATGGTATTGATGAGTTGATAAGTACTTATGCAAGCTTGCTTATATACTTTAATCCTTGTATACTTTCTTTAAATTCTTTGCTTGATTTTTTGAAAAAAATTAAAAAGGATATTAAACTTACGGAGCAAAACTCAAGTCTTTGTATAGAAGTTCCACTTTGTTATGATGAAGAATTTGGACTGGATTTAGAATTTCAATCAAATTTAAAAAGAAGAACTTATATCTCTTCACACTAAGCCTTACTATCTTGTTTTTATGCTAGGTTTGGCAGGTTTTCCTTATCTTGGAGGTTTAGACAAAAAACTTTTTACCCCACGCCTTTCAAGCCCTAGAGCAAAAATAGAAGCTGGAAGTGTAGGTATAGCCAATAAACAAACAGGAGTTTATCTTATTTCAAGTCCAGGGGATTGGTAAATCATTGCTAGAACATCTTTGGAATTTTTTGATAAAGAAGATGAAAAAATTCCACTCTTTTAAAAGCGGGTATGTTTTTAAAATTTAAAGCCATTTCAAAAGATGAATTTTTTGAGTTCCAAGAGCAAGTTGCTAAAAAATCTATCAAAAGGAAATTTATGAGTATAAAATCATTGAAGCATTTATAAATTCGAGTTTGCAAGACTTTGGTAGAAAAAAATTTGCTAAATTTGGCATAGCAAGAAGTGGGGCTATGGATGAAGATGCCTTAAGAATGACAAATATCTTACTTGGAAACAAACAAGATGAAGCAGGAATTGAGCTTTATTTAAAGGGTGGAAAATATAAATTTTTAGATGAGAATTATTTTGTTTTAAGTGGGGCTGAATTTGAGGCAAAGCTTAATAATCAAAAAATAAAAACTTGCAAGGTATATAAAGCAAATAAAGGCGATATTTTAGAACTTGGTTTAGCAAAAATAGGTTTTCGTGGGTATTTATGCGTAGCAGGTAGCTTTGAAGTAAAAAGTTTTTTAAACTCTAAATCCAGCGATGCTAAAATGAGAGTTGGAATTTTTAAAGGAAGAGCTTTGCAAAAAGATGATATTTTAAATACTCATAATACTTTTATACCTTTTAATTTAGAAGCTAGAGAATGTGAAAATCCTATTTTTAAAAGCTCAAAAGATCCTATTATACGCGTTATTTTAGGAACAAATAAAGATGTTTTTACTCAAAAAGGCATAGATGCTTTTTTAAATACTAGTTATAAAGTGTGATAGAATGGTGATTTATACAGAATCTAGCAAAAGTATAGAGCATAAAAACTCAACAGATATTATTTCAGATCCTGCAGTTTTTGGAAGCATACAGGTACCAAAAAGTGGTATTCCTATCATTTTAATGGCAGTAGGACAAAGCACAGGAGACTATACAAAAATAGCCACGGTTATAGAAAATGATCTAAGCTTTTTTGCCATAAATATTGATAAAATATATAGCACCTATAGCCAAGGCACAACCTAACAAGGTAAGTGCATTTGGCACCTCATCTAGTATAAAATAGCTGCAAATTAAAGCACTAGCAGGAGTGATTAAAACAAAAGAATTTGCCTTAACACTCCCTAAAATGTGAATCCCATAATAATAAATACTAGTACCTATAATAGTTGATAAAAAAGCAACGACAAACATACTGATCCAAAATTTAAATTCAAAATGAAAAATTTCATAACTTTTTACATCAAACAATACCCAAGAAAACATTAAAACAGAAATGAGATTAATATAAAAGTTAATCGCCAAAGGGTGAGCTCCTTTGGCTTTATGATTAAACACTGCTATCAAAGCCCAAATAAAAGAACAAGTTAAAAATAAAATATTAAATTTACCAAATAAATCTTCTAAACTCCCTAAATTTAACAAACAAAATCCAGATAATAAACCTAAAAATAATCCTAAAATTTCACTCTTTGTGATCTTGTGAGTTGATTTTTTATCTTTTTGAAATAATATCGCTATCATAAATATAAAATAAGAAAAAATAGGAATCATAGTTGTAACCAAAACACCGCCTTTTCCAGCTAAACCATGCTTAATGGCAATAAAAAATACAAAAGTATAAAACCCATTTAAAATTCCTGCTATCAGCACCCATTTTAAAATAGATTTTTCAAGCCTTAAAGGAATTCTTAAAAAGCCTAATACCATCAAAGAGCCTAGCAAAACAAAGAAAAAACGCCAAAAAGTAATCACAGAAGTATCAGCATAAGCTGATAAAATCTTAGAAGTAGGCCAAGATGAGCCCCATAAAAACATAGCTAAAACAAGCAAGATATACAAATACTTTGTTCGAGTCAATGTTACACCTTGAAATTTTTAAGTCAAATTTTTTAAAAAATTTTTTTCAAGTGTAGTTCATACTCGTTTAGATATTTTTCCACTTGAGGATTTTTTACCACATCATTACACATAAAAGTTGGTAAAGCTTTCATACCTATAAATTCATGAGCCTTATGCAAATGCCAATACACCATATCTACACCCTTTCCTTCAAAAAATTCATTTTTATCATTAAAGGCTTCAAGAGGTGCATTCCAAGTGAGAGAAAACATGTATTTTTTACCATGATCTAAACCACCTTTTCCGTAGTTTTTACTAGGATTTTCATGAGTTCTTCCATCATTTTTAAAAAGCACTCCAGCACCCAAACCAAACACTTCATCGATATATTTTTTAACTATCCAAGGCTCGCCCATCCACCAAGCTGGCATTTGATAGATCACAGCATCAGCTTTTATAAATTTTTGTATCTCTTCTTTAGGATCATATCCTTGATCTATGTGAGTTTGATCTACTTCGTATCCTAATGTTTTTAAAATTTCTAAAGCATGATTATGCAATGTTAAATTAAGCTGTCCTTTTGAACTTCCAAATTCTTTAGCACCATTAAGCAAGAGTATATTTTTCATTTTTATCCTTTTTTAAATTTTATGATACAATTATAACTTAGCATAATATCATTTTCAATACAGAAAATAAAGTAAGATACTATACTAAAGGAATGTTAAATGACTAAAGAGAATTCTCAGTGCAATTTCGAAGAATGTGGATTTAACTATACTCTAGCATTAATTAATGGAAAATATAAAATGAGTATTTTATACTGCTTATTTCGCTATGAAATCGTGCGTTATAATGAACTCAAACGCTTTTTAAGCTCCATATCTTTTAAAACTTTAACCAATACCTTAAGAGAACTAGAAAATGATGGTTTAATTATCAGAAAAGAATACGCTCAAATTCCACCCAAGGTAGAATATAGCTTATCCAAACGCGGACAAAGTTTAATTCCCATTTTACAAGCTATGTGCAAATGGGGCGAGAAAGACAAAAAGGAAAAAAATGCTTGAATTAATTGGCGAACTTTCTTTACAAAATTATATGGGAGAATGGCTTGAAATGGCTAGAAAACCCGCCTTTTTTCAAAAATCTTGCCTAAATTCAAAGGCAAAATACGAGCTTAAATATAAAAATGGTGTTCCTTATGTAGAGATTGAGAATTTTTGCAGTAAAGAAAATGAAATTTCAAGCATAAAAGGTAAGGCAAAAATCGTTTCAAATAGACAATTAGCAGTGAGATTTAATATCTTTATGAACCTTTTTAATAGAGTAAATTATGAAATCATTTTTATTGATAGCGAGTATAAAGTTGCCATTGTGGGTAGTCCTGATAAAAAATATCTTTGGATTTTAGCAAGAAATATAATAGATGAAAAAAGCACAAAAGAGCTTTTAGACATCGCTAAGCAAAGAGGATTTGACATTAGCGATGTAGTTTTTGATAAGTATTAAATTATTCTTTTGTCATATCAATAACATAGCGAAATTTAGCCTTTCCTGAGGTTAGATTTTCATAAGCTTTATCGATTTCTTGTGGGGTAATAAGCTCGGTTTCTGGATAAATTCCATGTTTTAAAGAAAAATCAAGCATTTCTTGAGTTTCAGCAATACCGCCAATTAACGAACCATAAACCTTTTTGCCTGCCTTATGTACAAGCTCGTTTATGCCTATATTTACCTTATCTTCCACAGGAGGTAAGCCAACTATAGCCATTTCGCCACCAAATTTAAGTAAATCCAAATAAACAGCAGGATTATAAGGCGTTGGAATGGTTGAGATGATTAAATCAAAGCGTTCTTTTACGGCGTTTTTATCGCAGCTTGTGTAAAATGAGCTTACACCCATAGCCAAAGCATCGGCTTTTTTGTTTTCATTTCTAGCAAAAACGCTAACCTTTGCACCCATTTTAACAGCGTATTTTACAGCCATCATACCAAGTCCGCCAAAGCCTGCTATAGCAACGCTTGAGCCTTCTTTTATCTTAGAAAATTTTAAAGGCGAGTAAGTGGTAATACCCGCACAAAGCAAAGGTGCAACCTTATCCATCGGTGCACTTTTTGGCACACAAATGGCAAATTTTTCACTTACAACTATGTTGTTTGAGTAGCCCCCATAAGTGTTTTCATTGCCATGAAATACATCGCAACTATTGTAAGTAAAGATGGTTTTGCCATTTTCGCAAAACTGCTCTTGTGAGCGTTTGCAAGCATCGCACTCACCACATGAATTTACCATACAACCAACCCCTGCGTAATCTCCTACTTTAAATTTACTCACATTTTTACCCACAGCGATAACTTCTCCTGCTATCTCATGCCCAGGCACGCAAGGATAAGTAGCTTCTCCCCACTCGCTTCTTGCGGTGTGAATATCGCTATGACAAATGCCTGCATATAGGATTTTAATCAAAATATCATTATCACCAATAGCGTGGCGGCTAAATTCAAAGGGTGTAAATTTCGCATCCTTGCTAAGCATTGCATAACCTTTACTTGCAATGCGATTGTTTTCTAAAATTTTGTATTGCATTTTTGCTCCTTTTTTGATTTTTTATAATTATAAAACATTAGAGTAGCTATAAGTCAAGAGAGAAAATAATTTTTTAAAAATTAGAAAAATACTTGATGTGTTAAAATTTTTTTGATTTTTTAACGTATTTTTTTATAATGTTAAAAATCTTTAGAAATTTTAAAATATAAAAGAATTTATACAACCAAAGCTACTTCTAAATATAAAGAAATTGTGTGATAAAGGGGCGATTTAAATGAATGGAATATATAAAATAAAACAAATTTTTATAGCGAAGATTTCTTAGAGATTTTATTTTTTTATCCTTAAACAAGGATAGAATTTTTAATAAAATATTAAAAATTTATAAAAATTTAATATTTTTAAAGTATATCAAAATGGATAAAAATCATTATTATATAAATATAAAACTTTTAAGATTTTTTTTAAAAGGAATTTTTAGATGCAAAGCAAAAAAAGAATTTTAGAAAAAATTAAAAATATTGCTTTTATTTATAAACAAATTCGTCTTATAACACTTGAAGGTTCAAGAGTAAATAAGAAAGCTAAAAAGGATAAATATCAAGATTATGATATTTCATTTTTTCTAAAATCTAAAAATTTGAGAAAATTATTAAACCTAAACAAAAGCAAAGATATCAAAAAAGCAAAATTACCTAAATTTATTAAAAATTTTGGAAAAATTTTATTTTATCAAGCGCCTGAAAGCTTTGAATTCTATAAAGCTGATTTGCCTAAAAATTGGGTGAGTTTTTTGGTGATTTTTAAAAATGGAGTGAGAATAGACTTTAAATTTATCCCCTTAAAATCATTGAAACATTATTATAAATTTGAACCTTTAAGCAAAGCGCTTATAGATAAAGATCAAAGATTTAAGAAAACTCAAAATGAGAATGTTTTTTGCATTAAGAAACCAACAGAAAAAGATTTTGATGAAATATGCAATGAGTTTTATTTTACTTTTACAAAATTAGAAAAAGCTCTTTTAAGAAAACAATTTATAATGTCAAATTATTTGTTAAATTCTATGCGTGAAACACTTTTTGATATGCTTAGTTTTAAAGTCGGACTTAAATTTGGTTTTGAAATTTGGCTAGGTAAACAAAATACTGATATTCTAAACTTTTTAAAGCAAAAAGAAATAAAAATTATCTTAAATTCTTTTAATACTACTTCACTTGAACAAATTGAAAAAACAAGAAAAAAGCTTGAAAATTTATTTCACAAAAACACCAAATTTGTAGCAAAAAAGAATGACTTTAAGCTTTTTTCTTATCGAAAAAATGTAAAAAAATATTGCAAAATTTTAAGAAAATTGTAAAGTAACCGTTATTCAAATTAAAATATGTTATTATTATTTTAAAATTAATTTAGGGTTAAAAATGAATTTTTCAGAGCACGATACAAGGGTTAAAATTATAGATGAGAAATTAAAATTAGCTTTATGGAATGAAGAAAACATAATAAGAGAATACTATTTTAATGCAGGAAAAAAACTCATAGGCGGCAAAAGAGGGCAAAGAAAATTCGTTGATTATTTACTTAAATTTCAAAACAAACACCTAGCTATCATTGAAGCAAAGAAATTAAGCAAAGACCCGCTTGATGGACTTTCTCAAGCACAAGAATATGCAAAAAATTTAGATGTGCGTTTTGTGTATTGCACAAATGGAGAAAAGATTTATGAATACGATATGCAAAATGCAAGGGGCGAGTATGTGCAAAATTTTGCTAGTCCGCAAGTTTTATTTGAGCGTGTTTTTGGGAATTTAAAAGAATGGCAACACAAACTTCTTACACAAAAAGACTTATTTATCCCGCAAAAAGAATTAAGGTATTATCAAAAAATAGCCATAGACAAAGTCATAGAAGCTATTATAAACAATAAAGATAGAATTTTACTCACTCTTGCTACAGGCACAGGAAAAACAACCATAGCTTTTAATTTGTGCTATCGTTTGTTAGAGGCAAGATGGAATAAAGAAAACAAAGATCAAAAGCCTAAAATACTATTTTTATGCGATAGAGTGAGCTTAAGAGATCAAGCCTTAGGAGAATTTAATCCTATAGAAAGTGATTGCAAGGCAATTAGTGCTGAAGAAATAAAGAAAAATGATGGAAAAATCATAACAAATGCAAATGTTTTCTTTGGAATTTATCAAAGCTTAGCCGCAAATTCAAAAGAACAAGAAAACACCCAAGAAGAACAAGAGAGCAAATTTTATCTTCAATACCCAAAAGATTTTTTTGATCTTATCATCATAGATGAGTGCCACAGAGGTGGAGCAAACGAAGAAGGAAGCTGGAGAGCTGTGCTTGAATATTTTTCTTATGCGACTCAGCTTGGTTTAACCGCTACTCCAAAAAAAGAAGAAAACATAGACACTTATGAGTATTTTGGTGAGAGTGTTTATGATTATAGTCTTAAAAGTGGTATTGAAGATGGATTTTTAACCCCTTATAAAGTCAAACTCATAAAAACAACTTTGAGTGATGGTTATACCTATAATCCTGATGATTTGATACAAGGTGAGCTTGAAAAAGGCTTTTATAAACAAAGTGAGTTTGAAAGAAATATCTTTTTACCAAACTATAATGACTTTATCGCTAAGAAAATTTTAGAGCTTATAAATCCCATGGATAAAACTATAATTTTTTGTGCAAATCAAGCTCATGCAAACGAGGTAAAAAGAGCTATAGATAAATATAAAAGCGTTAAAAGAGATGATTATTGCGTAAGAGTTACGAGTGATGAAGGTAAAATAGGGCTTGATTATCTAAAATTGTTTCAAGATAATGACAAAAGCTATCCTGTCATACTTACTAGCTCTAAAATGCTCACAACTGGAGTGGATGCAAAAAATGTGCGAAATATAGTATTGCTAGCAAATATAGGTTCTATGGTGGAATTTAAGCAAATTATCGGGCGTGGCACTAGGGTTTATGAAGGCAAAGACTTTTTTACTATACTTGATTTTGTCGGTGCGACTAAGCTTTTTTATGATCCAAAATGGGATGGTGAAAAAATAGAAGAATTAAAAGAGCAAGATGAAAAAGAAAAAATCACTAAAGAACATATAAAACAAACAAAAGAAGAAAGCAAAGAAAAAAAGAGCGTAACCATACACTTAAAAGGCACAAAACTTAAGGTTTTAGATATCACAACTACTTATGTAGGAGCACAAGGTAAGCCACTTAGCACTAAGGAGTTTTTGGAATTTTTGATAGGAAAGCTTGGTGAGTATTATGATGATGAAGCAAAATTGCGTGAAATTTGGAGTGATCAAAAAAATAGAGAAAGATTTTTAAAAGCCCTTGCAAATGATGGAGTTGATGAAGATGCTTTAAAAGATCTAAGAGAAATTTTTCAAAAAGATTGTGATATATACGATGTTTTAGCGCATTTAAGCTTTAATGCCGAGATAAAAACAAGGCAAGAGCGTGTTTTACAAGTAGAAAATGGTGAGTTTTTAAAACGCTTTCAAAAAGAAAAAGCCATAAAATTCATAGAATTTTTACTAAATAGATATCAAGAATATGGCATAAAAGACTTTGATGATGGCTTAAAACCGCTTATAGAGCTTAGCTCTTTAGGCAATGTAAGAGAATTGGCCGATGAATTTGGTGGCTTAGAAATTCTAAAACAAAGTTTTGATGATTTACAAAGAGAGATTTATGCTATATGATATTTTTAAGATTAAATTTGAGATTTTTTGTTAAAATAATTATCTAAAATAGAATTTTATATATTTTTAGGAAGAAAAATGTTAATAGAATTTAGAGTGGAAAATTTTTTATCTATACAAGATGAGCAAGTTTTAAGTATGGTTGCAAGTAGTGATAATACTTTTTTAACTTCTCATACCAATAACGATAAAAAGTTAAAATTATTAAAAAGCAGTGTACTTTATGGAGCAAATGCTTCTGGGAAATCAAATATCATTAAAGCTTTAGCAATTATGAAAAAGATTGTTATTTCAAGTGCAAATGGGCAAAGAGGAGATAAATTACCCATAATACCTTTTTTATTAGGCAATGAAGATAATAAGTCTACAAAATTTGAAATTATTTTTATACAAAATGACACAAAGTATCAATATGGCTTTATTTTAAATTCTGAAAAAATTTTAGAAGAATGGCTTTTAGTTTTTGGCGAAAGCAATAGAGCGCAAAAGTGGTTTGAAAGAATTTACAATGAAAAAGAAGAAAAATATAATTATTCTTTTGGAGCTAAATTTCTAGGTTCTAAACAACTATGGGAAAATAGCACCAGAGATAATGCCTTGTTTTTATCTGTGGCTATTCAATTAAATAATGAGCAATTAAAACCTGTATTTGATTTTTTTCTAAAATATATTAGAGTAACTTGTACGGATAATTGGAATGATGGACAAGAAGTAACGATTGATATTTTACGACAAGATAAACAAAAAATTATATCTTATCTAAAACGAGCTGATTTAGATATTGAAGATATTGTTGTTGAAGAAACAGAATTAAATAAAACAAACTTAATGCAAGAAAATATTCCACAAGAAATTAAACAAATGATGCAAACTGATTTAGAAAAAGGTGCAAGATTAAAAAAAACAGATATAAAAACAATACATACAAATCAGCAAGGCAAACAAATATTATTTGATATGTTGGAGTTAGAATCGCAAGGAACGCAAAAATTTTTTAAATTGATTGGACCTTGGGTAGAAGCTTTAGAACAAGGATACACTATTGTAGTTGATGAGCTAAATACTCACCTACATCCTTTGATGACAAAATTTTTAGTAAATCTTTTTCATAATGAAGATTTAAACAAATCAAATGCTCAACTTATTTTTACCACTCACGATACTTCTATTTTAAATCAAGATGTATTTAGAAGAGATCAAATTTGGTTTTGTGAAAAGCAAAATAAAGCAACCAAACTTTATCCTTTAAGTGATTTTAAAGTGAGAAAAGATAAAACAAATTTAGAAAATGATTATCTTTTAGGGCGTTTTGGAGCTTTGCCTTATTTTAAAGAAATATTATCATTTTGGAGTGATAATGGGAACTGATGATTTACGCAAAAAAAGAAAAACAAAAATAAGAGATAGAAAAACAAGAAAAAACGAATATGAAGCTATACTTATAGTATGCGAAGGTGAAAAAACAGAGATTAATTATCTAAAACAATTAAAAAATTTTTTTAGATTGAATAACATAACAATAGATATTATTCCAAGCGAGAACTCAAGTCCTTTACAAGTGGTTAAATTTGCCAAAAAGAAAAATGATCTATTTGATTATAATGAGGTGTATTGTGTATTTGACAAAGATACACACGCAAATTTCATAAAGGCACAAAAAGAATGTGAAAAATATATAAAAGAATATATAAAAGAAGATAAGAATTTTAAATTTGAAGCAATTATCTCAAATCCTTGTTTTGAATTTTGGATACTTTTGCATTTTACATGCACCACAAAACCATTTGGTACAAATAGCCCTTGTAATGAATTAATTAATAAGGATTTAAAAAAATATATAAAAGATTATAAAAAGGATTATAATTTTACAAATATTATAAAGCAAAATCTTATTACAGCTATTACAAATGCTCGAAAGGCAAATAAAGAAGCAGAAAAAAATAATTATGAAAGCTCATATACCTTTATGGATAAACTAGCGATTAAATTTCAAGAATTGAACAATGCAAAATAACATAATGACAAATTTACCGCAGGGTTGGAAAATGGAAACACTTGGTGAAATATTATCAAGTGATAAATACTCTATAAAAAGAGGGCCATTTGGAAGTGCTTTAAAAAAAAGCTTTTTTATAGAAAAGGGTATTAGAATTTTTGAACAATATAATCCTATAAACAATGATCCACATTGGAAAAGATATTTTATTTCGCATGAAAAATTTCAAGAATTAGAAGCGTTTAAGGCAACAGAAGGCGACCTACTAATTAGCTGTTCTGGAACTTTGGGAAAAATAGTAGAATTACCCAAAGATACAGAAATGGGGATTATAAATCAAGCACTTTTAAAAATAAGGCTTAATAATATAAAAATCTTAAATAGCTATTTTATTTATTATTTTAATTCTCCAATAATGCAAGAGAAAATTTTAGAATCCACCTTAGGTTCAGCAATCAAAAATATAGCTAGTGTAAAAATTCTTAAACAAATCGAAATTCCGTTACCGCCGCTCAAAGAGCAAGAAAGGATAGTGGGAATTTTAGATGAGAGTTTTGCAAAGATAGATAAGAGTATTAAAATTTTAGAGCAAGATTTGCTAAATTTAGATGAGTTAATGCAAAGCGCCTTGCAAAAAGCTTTCAATCCATTAAAAGACAATGCTAAAGAAAACTATAAACTCCCACAATCTTGGGAATGGAAAAGCTTAGAAGAGATTAGCGAAAATATTTCTGCGGGTGGAGATAAGCCAAAAAACTGCACAGAAAGTAAAACTGCCAAAAATCAAATCCCTGTTTATGCAAATGGTGTAAATAATAATGGTTTAGTTGGATATACAGATAAAGCTACCATTATAAAACCTTCTTTAACTATATCTGCTAGAGGAACAATAGGTTTTGTTTGCATTAGAAAAGAACCTTATTTTCCTATTGTAAGGCTTATTTCTTTAATTCCTTGTGAAAATATATTATGCTTACATTATTTATATTTTTGTTTGAATTTTTTTATAGCAAAAGGTGAAGGTTCTAGTATTCCGCAACTTACTATACCAAAATTTAAATCCCTACAAATCCCCCTACCCCCACTCAAAGAGCAAGAGCAAATCGCAGAGCATTTAGATTTTATCTTTGAAAAGACAAAGGCTTTAAAAGAGCTTTACACTAAAGAACTAAAAGATTATGAAGAGCTTAAGCAATCCTTGCTTGATAAAGCTTTTAAGGGAGAATTATAATGTTAAAAAATTTGCCAAATTTTAACACATTGGCTTGATATGTTAAAAATTTTTGATTTTTTTAACATATTTTTTTATAATGTTAAAATTTTTAGAAAAAATTAACATAATTGGAAAATTATGAAAGAATTTATACCTCAAAAATTGCCTTTAAATATAGAATTAAATGCAAATATTTATAGTCTTATCATTAAAGCTTCTAGAAAATTAGCAGAGTTAAATGGACTTAGTAAAAGCATACCAAATCCAAGTATTTTAATCAATGCTTTGATTTTACAAGAAGCAAAAGATTCGAGTGAGATAGAAAATATCATCACAACACATGATGAACTTTTTTTATCACGAGTTGATGAAAACAAACTCACAAGAGCAGCAAAAGAAGTGAAAGATTATGAAAGTGCTTTGAAAAAAGGATATGAGTTATTAAAAAAAGAACAGTTATTAAGAAATGCACATATTTTAGAAATTCAAAAAAGATTAGAAAGAAATAATGCAGGTTTTAGAAAACAAAGTGGAACTATGCTTAAAAATCCTATTACAGGAGAAATCAAACACATACCACCCCAAAATCCTAATAATATACAAGAACTTATGGGAAATTTAGAACTATACATTAACGATGATAGTTTAGATGAATTTGATTTTTTGGTAAAGATGGCAATTATACATTATCAATTTGAAAGCATTCATCCTTTTTATGATGGCAATGGCAGAACGGGTAGGATTATAAATATACTTTATTTAGTATATAAAGGACTTTTGGATTTTCCTATTTTATATCTTAGTGCTTATATAGTAAAAAATAAAGATGAGTATTATAAGCTTTTGCAAAAAGTGCGTGATGAAGGGGATATTTTAGAATGGATAGAATACATACTTAAAGGCATAGAGCAAACCGCTGTAAAGACTATTGAAACTATTATTAAGATAGAAAAAATGATGCTAAATGTAAGCGAAATTTTACAAAATAAAACGAATTTTTATAGTAAAGATTTTGTGGAACTTTTGTTTTCTCATCCTTATACAAAGATAGAATTTTTAATAAAAACATTAAATATTTCTAGACAAAGTGCTTCAAAATATCTTAAAATTTGTGAAAATTTAGGGGTATTAGAGTGTATTAAAATGGGTAGAAATAATTATTATATTAATATAGAACTTTTAAAACTTTTCAAAAAAGGAATTTTTTAATGCAAAATAAAATAGATAAAATCACAGATATTTTAAGAAGAGATGATGGTATAAGCGGTGCTATGCACTATACAGAGCAAATTAGCTGGATACTTTTTTTAAAATTTTTAGATGATTATGAGACAAATTTAAAAGATTTAGCGTTTTTAGATGGCAAAGATTATAAAAGCATTTTGCAAGAAAAATTTAGCTGGAGTATTTAGGCAGCGCCTAAAAAAGATGGCAAACTTGATGTAAAAAATGCTTTAAATGGATCAGATTTGCTTGAATTTGTAAATAAAGAGCTTTTTCCTTATCTTAAAAATTTTAAAAATAATGATGATTTTAAAAGTATAGAGTATAAAATCGGTGGAATTTTTGAGTTTATAGACAACCGCATAGCAAATGGACATACTTTAAGAGAAGTGATAAATATCATTGATGAGATTAGTTTTAATAAAGAAGATGAAGTATTTGCCTTAGGTGAAGTTTATGAAAAACTTCTAAAAGATATGGGTAGCGATGGTGGAAATAGTGGAGAATTTTACACCCCTCGTCCTTTGATAAAGGCTATGGTGGAAGTAATAGATCCTAAACCAAAAGAAAGAATTTATGATCCATCTTGTGGTAGTTGTGGATTTTTAGTTGAGAGTTTTTTACATATTTTATATAAAGACAGAACCAAAGGCAAAAAAGCAAATTTAAGCGTAGAAGAGCTTGAATTTTTAAAAAATGATGCTCTTTTTGGTAAAGAAAAAACTCCACTTAGCTACGCAATGGGCGTTATGAATATGATACTTCATGAAATTTCAAGTCCAAATATCATAAAAACAAACACTTTAAGTAAAAAAATCACAGATATAACAGAACAAGAAAAATACGAAGTAATACTTGCAAATCCACCTTTTGGAGGTAAAGAAAAAGAACAAATTCAAGAAAATTTTCCTATAAAATTAAACGCTACTGAACTTTTGTTTTTAAACACATTTTAAAATCTTTAAAAAACAACGGAAGATGTGCGATCATCGTGCCTGAAGGTGTGCTTTTTCAAAATTCAAATGCCTTTGTGAGTGTAAAAAAGATTTACTAGATGATTTTAATTTAGAATGCGTTTTGAGTTTGACAAGTGGGGTATTTTTGCCTTATAGTGCTGTTAAGACTAATGTGCTTTTTTTCTCTAAAGGTAAAAAATGTATTTGTGAAGGCGATGGAGTTTATTACTACGAGCTTATACCGCCTTATAAACTTACTAAAAACAAGCCTTTAGAATACGCACATTTTAAAGAATTTCTAAAATGCTACAAAGAAAGAAAAATCACTGCTAATTCTTGGCTTGTTAGCAAAAAAGAGCTTGAAGAAAGAAATTATGATTTAAGTGCTAAAAATCCAAATGTAAAAGAAGAAAAAATCCTAAGAACTAGTGAAGAGATTTTAAATTCTTTAGAAGAAAATCTAAAAACACAACAAGAATATCTAAATGAGCTTAAAAGCATACTAAAATGATTGCAAGTTTTTTGATAAAACTAATTTACAAATAACTTATAAGCTCAATTTACAATAAATATTTATTGCTTGCATTCTACTTTTTAATATCATCAAGCAAATTTAGAGCATTTAAAGCCCTTGGATAACCGATATAAGGAATAAGAGCTGCAATGATATTTAGCAACTCTTTTCTACTTTGCCCCATGTTAAGATTGCCTTGTATGTGAGCTTTTACTTGATTGTCTAGCCCACCAAGTGAGATAAGATATACAAGGGTTAAAAGCTCTCTAGTTTTTAGATCAAGTCCCATGCGTGTATAGTAGTCTCCAAAACAATTCGCACTCAAAAAATCATTTATAAAAGCTTTATCTTCTGGTGTAGTTTCTATCATTTTAGTGATATTGGCTTCACTAAAAATAGCATTTTGTATTTCCCTGCCTTTTATTTTGCGATTTTCTTGCGTAGTGGTGTCTTGTGAAGTCAAAGATAAGGCAATATTTAGTTTTTTAAACACTTTATTGCAAAGGCTTAAAAAATCACATACTCTAGCAAAACCCACATAAGGCGTAGCTTGATAAATCACTTCTTTAATGACAATAGGACTTATATCGTTCTTGATTACACCTTGAAGTAAAGCTTTAAACTCTATTTTTCCACCTACTGCTAAAGTAGAAGCAAGAGTGATTAAAAAATATTTTTGTGTATCCAAATTTGCTTTTATAAAGCTCTCATCAAAAGTAAAATTTATATGATTGATAAAATACTCTTTATCACTTGCAAAAAGTTGATCCTTTTTTGCTCCTCCTAAGAGTTTTTCAAAAATTTCTCTTGCTTTTTGTCTTAATTGCATGGTTTTATCCTTTGTGGTTTTTAAAATTTGTGAAAAAAGAGCATTTAAAATACTCCAAAAACATAAAAGTTTTTATAAAATTTTTGTGTTTTATTTACAAATTTCTTTACTCTCTTGCTTCTTTTAAGGCATTTTCATATTCTTCATCGCTTACAAGCTCAAGCCATTCTACATTTTTACCTTCTTTTTCGCCTGTAAGTGCTATGTGTGCTCCACTACTTGTATTAGTTGCACCATGAAAATGCTTTACTCCTATAGGACAGCTTATCACATCGCCTTTTTTAGCTATAAAGGCTTTTTGCCCTGGAACTTTTGTGATGATTTCGCCCTCTGTTACGATTAAGGTTTGTCCTTGAGGATGAGTATGCCATGCACTTCTAGCACTGGCTTCAAATTCAACCAAAGCCCCACTAAAATTTCTCCACTCATTTGATTTAAACATCATAGAAACTTTTACATTTTTGCTAAAAAATTTACTATCGCCTTTAAAACTTCCATGAATTCCTTTACTTTCAAGTTCTTGCATTTACACTCCTTTAACAAAACTACATAAAACCATTACAATAAGAAATAAACCAAACTTTTTATTTCCCAACTCTAAGAGCTGCTTCACCGGCATACCGATCCCCTTTGATTATTATTTTTTCTAAAATACTCTTTAAATGATTTAATTCTTCTTGAGTAAAATGAGTATTAACAGCATTAATATTTTCTTCTAACCTTCGTAAATTTGTTGTTCCAAAAATAGGCACAATAAATGTTTTTTGCACCAAAACCCAAGCAAGAGCAATTTGTGCTAAAGTAGCATTTTTAGCTTTTGCTATATCTTCTAATGCATAAACTAAATCCAAATTAGCTTTTAAATTCTCGCTTTTAAAACGTGGAACTTGTGATCTAAAGTCATTATTTTCAAAAGTAGAATTTGCATCAAATTTACCTGCTAAAAATCCTTTTCCCAAAGGAGAAAAAGGAACAAAACCTATATTTAATTCTTCCAAAACTTTTAAAAGTTCTTTTTCTGGTCCTCTCCACCATAAAGAATACTCACTTTGAACCGCACTAAGCGGAAATACTGTATGAGCTTTTTTAATGCTTTGCACTCCTGCTTCACTCATACCCCAAGCTTTAATTTTTCCTTCCTTATAAAACTGACCCATTAAATTAGCAACTTCTTCAACTGGAACATTTGTATCAACTCTGTGTTGATAATAAAGATCTATACAATCTGTTTGCAAACGCTTCAAACTACCTTCTAAACTTTGTCTGATTTTACTAAGTGTACTATCGACAATTTGCTTAACACCCTCAATCCTGACACCAAATTTTGTTGCTAATACCACTTCATTTCTAAAAGGTTTTATTGCTTTACCTACTAATTCTTCATTAATAAAAGGACCATAAACTTCGGCTGTATCAAAAAAATCAATACCAAGATCCTTTGCCCTATGAATGAGTGTTATCATCTCTTTTTCATCTTTAGTTTCTCCATAACCAAAGCTCATTCCCATACAACCAAGTCCTAAGACACTTACTTCCAAATTTCTTAATTTTCTTCTTTGCATTTTTATCCTTTTTTTATTTTTTATTAAAAACTAATAGTTCTTAATTATTAAAACATTTTTCTATCATGTTAATCAAAAGTATAAAACCTAACATCTGGTGTAAGTCAAGAATAAAATTAAATATTTTTAAATTTTTACTCGTTTTTTCCGTTTAATATAATCTTTACTTAAAGGATTTAGCTCATCTTTATTTTCCATAACCATTTTTTCATAATAATCTATTTTAAAATCAAGTTTTTTTATAATACTCTCCAATTTTTTCATATCTTTTAGTGTTTTTTCTTTTAATTTTAAAATAATCTCTAATCTCTCTTTTGCAGTACTCTTTCCTTTAGCACATAAAAAAATATATCTTTTAAGATCCTCGATACTCATGCCAATTTGTTTATAACAATCCACCCAAATCACCCATTCTAAATCTTTTTCACTAAAATAACGCACTCCATTTTTATCTTTTTCCACAAAGGGAAATAAACCTTTATCTAGCCAAAACCTAAGTGTTCTACTAGAAACTCCTGTTTTTCTTTCTACCTCTATGATCGTATAAGCCATTCTAATCCTTTATAAGTATAAATTTCATACAATTCAATTTTTAACTAAATATTTTATTATTTTATATTAATGCTACTTTTTAGAAAAATACATATAATTTTCAATTAATATAATTAAATTTTTAAATTTTCAAGATAAAAGTCAAGAAATATTTTATATTTTTTGATAAAATAATACTAGATTTAATTTTAAATTTAAAAATAAATACAAATAAAGGAAAAAAATGAATAGTATAAAATTTAAGCTTTCTCTTATTGCAAATTTAATTGCAATTTTTGCCTTAATTATTCTAGGTATTGTAAGTTTTTATTTTACAAAAACCTCACTACATGAAAGTACTCTTAAAAATCAAACTGACCTGCTTAAAGTTACGCAATCTACTGTTGAAAATTTTAGGTCAACAAATATATCTTTTACTGAGAATTTAGAAAAAGATATAATAAATTTACCTTATCAATCTTTAAATACCGAAGAAAATATTATTAACAATGTTGGTCCAATATTGAAATATTATCGCCATAGTACAGACGCATTAAATACTTATTTAGGTTTAGCAAATGGAAAAGTTTTACTCAGCGAACAAGCTAATGATAACAAAAAAATAATGCCTAATTTATATGATAATTTGGATATAAAAGCAAAAGAATGGTATCAAGGAGCGTTAAAAACGAATAATGTTTTTATTACACCAACATATTTAGATACTGCAACAAAACAATATGTGATAACATATTCTAAAGCTATTTATAAAGATGGTAAATTTATTGGGGTGTTAGGTATAGATATGCCATCTGAAGATTTACAAAATTTAGTTGCAAAAACTCCTGGAAATACTTTTTTATTTGATGAAGAAAATAAAATATTTGCTGCAACCAATAAAGAATTATTAAATCCGTCTATTGATCATTCTCCTGTTTTAAATGCATATAAGGCTAATGGAGATTATAACTTTTTTACCTATGGATTAAAAGGACAAGAAAGACTTGGAACTTGTACTAAAGTCTTTGCTTATACAGCTTGTATTACCGAAAGCGCTGATATTATAAATAAACCTATTCATAAAGCTGCATTTATTCAAGCCATTGTTGTCATTATTGTAGTAGTATTTAGCGTCATCCTCCTTTATTTCATCGTATCAAAATATCTCTCTCCACTTGCAGCTATCCAAACAGGTTTGGCTTCATTCTTTGACTTCATCAACCATAAAACAAAAAATGTTTCTACTATAGAAGTAAAAAGCAATGATGAATTTGGACAAATCTCAAGTGCTATCAACGAAAACATCCTTGCTACTAAAAAAGGTTTAGAACAAGACAATCAAGCTGTTAA
>NZ_MKAH01000033.1:0-1754 GCF_001764255.1 Campylobacter sp. BCW_4341
TTTGTTCTAACTTTTCTATAAAATAAAGCAACCATTCATGGTAAGCTTTGATATAGGCTGTGATAAAATGCGTTTTATTTTGTATATGAAGTTTTAATACATCAGCAATCATTTTTCCACGATAAGCAAAGGCTCCTCTTAAAACTTCATCCTGTATAAACTCATCTTCATCTAAAGAGTGATTGAAATTTTCTATATTTTGATAAACTTTTTCTAAAAATTCCAAAGGTAAAATAAAATCTTTACTGAGTATATTTTCTAAAATTTGTTTTAAAGCTAAAGCATCATTTAAAAATCTTTTAGCATTATCTTGATCTTTTTGTATTTTTTCTTTGAATTTAACTAGGAGTTTATCACTTCTATTTTTAGTTAAACTTTTTGGAAGTTCAAATTTAGGTTTTTCTTTTGTAAGGAGTTTTTCACAACATTCTTTAAAGGAAAGTTCTTCAGCAAAATTAATTCTTGCTCCACCTTCAGTAGCATTGTAAAATTTAGCCTTTTGATCATTGCAAGCAAAAAGATATTCAAGTTTTATGCGATAATCATTCCAAGTTATATGAGTTAAAACTTCACCTTTACCTGCATAGGCGGGGACTTTAAGTTTGTCTATATTTTCTTCACCGCTAAATTTCTCCCCAAAATCAAAACCTTTTGAGTGTGAATTTCCTTCTTCATCAAAGGCTAAATCTTGTCCTATCATGATGATATTTTTAAATCCTAAAGCTAAAGCTAAAGTATAAGAAAAATGACTTACATGAGTACCTGTATCAATATAGCCAAAGTCATTAAGATTGAAGCGTTGGTATAAAGCTTTATTTCTTAAAATAATCATACAATTTTCAGCCTTTAAACTACGCACGACATTAGGATGTGTGGCACACTCAAGAGCGATAATGCTTTGTTTTAAATTTTCTTTATTTTGAAAAAATTTCATTGCTAGATCAGTAAAATCTAAATTCGTAACATAATCAGGCACTATGCCTTTTTTCTCAAGCATACTCAAAGCCCCATCAGCACAAAAAATCACTGCTTTATCTTGATAAGCTTTAAGTAAAGGAAGTTGTTTAGCTAAACTAGGTCCTGCAGAAACTACTATAGCATTTTCGAATTTGTTTTTTCTTTCACTTAAGATTCTTTGAAAAGGAATGCTTTCAAGCATGGAAGGGATGTTTTGAATCATATATTCATGAGTCAATAAAGGTAAAATGCAAGAAATTTCTGCATTTCTTATTGCTACACTTGCACTTTTAATGCAAAGTTCATTTAGAGATAAAATAGAAGCTTCATAGTATTTAAGATAATAATGCGAACTGAAAAACATTTCATATAAACTTAAATACTCTAAAATACTTTGCTGATCAAAAAACATAGCAATATGAATTTCCACATCCTTTGCTACTGCATCAAACAATATCACTTGATAAGTTTTTAGCTCTACACTCAAATCCAGTGTACTTAAAGCTAGGATAAAAAGTTCTATTTCGCTTTCAAATACAAACAGATGTTTATAGTGTTTAGCTAAATTTTTAATCAGTAAAGCATTGCCTATACCATAAATACATACAAAAGGATATCTAGGAGTTTTTTCTAAAATACTTTGATAGAAAAAATTTAATTCTTCTTCTAAATTTTCATACATAAAAACATTATGAGTTTTATCATAGATATTTAAATTTTCATCTATATTAAAACGAGAACAAGTTTTATTTTGTATGAAATTTAAAAGTTTATTTCCTAAGGGTTCATTTACCCCA
>NZ_MKAH01000034.1:0-4528 GCF_001764255.1 Campylobacter sp. BCW_4341
AAAGAACAAATTTATTTAAAAGCCCAAAAGGATTATGATGAATTAGTCCAGCATAATTTCACTCAAAGAATCTTAAATGATAAAGATTCTAAGGTAGATGGAATTTATAATGAAAGGATTAAAAAGATTCATACTCAAACCATAGACTTAGCTAAAAATGTCAATGTAGGAGGAGAATACTTAACTAATGTAGGCTTATCTAAAGATACCATAGTAGGATTAAGCAATACCTTAAATGTAGGAGTAGATAATAAAGTAAGAGTGGCTAAAAACTCTCATGAGTTTGTAGGAGAAAACAAAGATATAGAAATAGGTGCTAATCAAAACACTATTATTCATAAGGATGAGATAAGGAATGTGAAGGGAAATAAAAAGGAGGTGGTTGAGGGAAAACTTGAGCTTCATGTTAATAAAGGAATAAATTACTTTACGGAAGAACATTTTAGTATGCAAACTAACAATTACATTGATATATATACAGAACAAAATTTAAGCACGCAAACCAAAAAACAACATACAGAACTTGCAGAATCTAAATATAGTGACTTTCAAACAGATTGTGAAGTAAAAGCAGGTAATCAAATCCTCCATCAAGTAGGTGATACTCAAATTGTTACTAAGGGAGATTGTGTTATTATTAAAGCAGGTGGAGTTGAAGTAACTATAGACTCTAATGGGCTTGTGGTTAGAGGTGGAGAGATTAAGGCAGAGTAAAATAAATTAAAGGAGTTCTTATGCAAAAGTTTTTAATAGTTTTAGGATTGTGTTTAATGTTAGCCATTAGTGCTAATGCACAATCCCCAAAAGAAGCCAAACCTAGTTTTGATTGTGCTAAAGCAAGTACAAAAGTTGAAAAGATGATTTGCAATGATGAAAGTGGGGAGTTACAAAAACTTGATAGATTATATTCTAAACTCTATTTTTCAATACTAAAGAGTATCCCAAAAGATACAAAAGAGGGGCAAGAGACAAAAAAACAAATGCAAAAATTTGCTAAAAATTTTATAGATTATAGAGACAATATGCGTTGTTTTTTATTGGCAAAAAATGATGATGAAAAAGAAGTGGAAGAAGTATTTAACAAAGGACGCGAAAATGGAATAATGTATGAAAATCTTGACTCGGTTCATTTTGGTTTTAAACCACATCATTACAAGCCTTGTATAGCAAGGGTTTATAAAATGGGAATTTTATTGCTTAGCACCAATACTATCATAGATACAAGTTTTCTCATAGACAAAGATACTTTTTATACTTGCAAGGGCAATATGATACTCGATATTTTTTCTATTAAAGGTTTAGCAAAGTTTAGATTTTACAATAAATTGTTTCCACAAGGATATAAAGAAACCATTATAGAAGCCTCCAAAGCATTACAGGAATTAAGCTCAAATGGTCGCTATACTCAAGTATGTGCGTTTGAAGATGAGGGATTTATATGCACAAATGGAGGGTGTGAGTTTGATTTAGATGAAATGCAAACTAGAGTTATTCAGCCACTTGATAATTTTATTCAAAATATAGATTTTAGGAAACTAAATGCCAATTAAGACAACAAATTTAAGCTATGAGGAATTTTATAATAAACTTTTTAGTCTATTAAGGTTGGTTGAAGGGATTAGAACAAAGATTTATGCTGATAGTGCAGATGATCCAAAAATTACCATTGGTATAGGATTTAATATTGACGAAGATAAATGGAGAAATGTTATTTTGATGTATAAAGCAGGGATTTTGCAATACACAGACTTAGAAAATGGCGTCTATACCCTAGCTAATATACTAGGCAAACAATCACAATCTATGCAAATTCTCATTAATACAACTTCTAAAGAAATAAAAGATAAGATTAATGAATATAAGGCAAGTAATAAAATTCAAAAAAATACCTATCAAACAGGTAAAAACCCAAATCAAAATATGATTAATTTACAAAAAGATATCAATGCCATTTTGCAAAATAATATAAAAATCTACAATCAAAATCTTGAAAATATCAACCAAAAACTTGATGAAAATATAGTTTTTGAGCTTACAGATAACGAAGCAATAGAAGTTAAAAATATCATCAGTTTTAGTGAAATTAGGGCACTAAGACACAAATTAAACAAATGGAATGCAAATTATCTTACTTCTTTTAGTAAGACAGAATTAACCAATCCACAAGAGTTTATTCCCTTATTGTCTATTTATTATCAGCGTCCAGCAAGATTTAACCCAGAGAGTGGACTCATCTTGCTTCAAAAAGCCCTTAAAGATAAGAATAGATTCTTAGCGTGGTTTTCTGTGCGTTATTATGCTGATATACGACAATTCAAAAACCCTTATTATTCTCGCAGAATCCAAGAAGCCGCTATGTTTGGCTTAAGCAATAAGAATCAAAATAATAATATTGAATATTTTTCAACAAGTCTTGATATTTTCTCTTATCTTAATTTTAACTTTAGAGAAGCCAATGCCAAGCAAGGACTGAAGTTGCCAGATAAATACACTTACCTTTCTTTTATGCAAACTTATGATAAATGCAAAGAAGTTGATGAAAAAGCAGAGTATCTCTTAAGAGAATACAATACATATCATACTAAAGATAAGCACTATTATTCTTATGTTGCTAAAGAAGAATTTCAGGGTATAGCTGATATTCTCTCCCCCTATCTATCCTACCTAAACACCCTCACTCAAAAAAATTTTAGCTTAGATAATATTTATTGTATTGCTAATTATTGTGAGAATTTAGGTGCTAATAAATTGGATAATGTTACCTTGCTTAATAAAACTTTAAGACAAAAGTTTGAAAAACTAGAAGCAAATACACCCCATAATATTCTTATACTCTATCCAAATCCCACTCCATCTATTATACAAATAGAACAACCTAAAAATACTTTTATTACTTTACTTATAGGAGCAAAAGCAAAAATAGATTGTTCTAAATTAATAGAAGATCAATGTGAGCTAATGTATTTAAAATATGATCCAACACAAGAAGAACAACAAGCAATTAATCCACAAGCTTTTTCTTGTAGCACCCAAGAAGAACTTATTTTAAAAAAAGAAGATGAAATATACTTTAAAACAGTAAAAAACAATATATCATATTTTATTAATAAAAACGATGGAATTTTAAAAGTTGCTCTTGCTGGTAATGAAGAAAATGCTATAGAATTATACAGTTTTGCTAAAGAAAATCAATTTAAAATTTTACAAGATAAAGCTTCAAAGATGCTAAAAATCTATTTAAAACTAGAAAGGTATAGTAGCGAAGAGATTTTATCGCATAGAGGGGGAAATTTTGAATTAACACTCAATAATCTTAAGATTTTAGATGAAAATGGAAACAATTATGAAACCATCACTAAAGTATTTCTTCATAATTGTGAGAACAGAAGGATTTATGAAAGTTTAAAGCTAGAGTATCAAGAAGGCATTTATAAGAGCAGTTTCAAGATTGATTTAATTTTAGATGAAAACTCTTCTTTTTTTAAAAGAGCTACAAAATGTATTATAGCTACAAAAACCTTAGAAGGCTTTAGCACAAGTCAAATACATAAAATTGGAAATGTGGCAATAGTCTCTTTAAGTTCTGCAGATAAGCAAGGAGGTTGTTATACTTTTACAAATAAGGTAAGTATGCAAGATTTTGGAGAAAATCTTTATTTAGATACTGAGACAAATGGGTATGAAAAACAAATAAAAAATTCAAGAGAGAATTTATATATCACAAATTTGAAAGCTTATAAAGAAAAAGAACAGCAAAATACTACTGATAAAATCCCTTACAATGAAACTATTTTTGTTAGAGCTTACTTAAATAATGAGGAGAAATTTTTCTTCGATGAGTCAATTAAATGGGCATATTGTGTAAAAAAAGAAGAGGAATTAGAATGCAATCAATCTAAAATTAAAATTTTAGAAAATCTTCAAGGAAATGATATAGCCTTTAATACTTCTATGCTTTCACAAAATGATAGGAATATACTTTATAATATGAATGAAAAATATCAATTAATTTTATTTGCCTATTTTAACACACCTGCTTTTAAAACAACACAAGGAATAACGCATTTAGTGTTAAAATGACTAAAGATTTAAATTATGCAAAAAAAGCCATTGAACTTACCCTCTCAAATATAAAAGATAAAGAACAAATTTATTTAAAAGCCCAAAAGGATTATGATGAATTAGTCCAGCATAATTTCACTCAAAGAATCTTAAATGATAAAGATTCTAAGGTAGATGGAATTTATAATGAAAGGATTAAAAAGATTCATACTCAAACCATAGACTTAGCTAAAAATGTCAATGTAGGAGGAGAATACTTAACTAATGTAGGCTTATCTAAAGATACCATAGTAGGATTAAGCAATACCTTAAATGTAGGAGTAGATAATAAAGTAAGAGTGGCTAAAAACTCTCATGAGTTTGTAGGAGAAAACAAAGATATAGAAATAGGTGCTAATCAAAACACTATTATTCATAAGGATGAGATAAGGAATGTGAAGGGAAATAAAAAGGAGGTGGTTGAGGG
>NZ_MKAH01000035.1:0-2944 GCF_001764255.1 Campylobacter sp. BCW_4341
AAAGAACAAATTTATTTAAAAGCCCAAAAGGATTATGATGAATTAGTCCAGCATAATTTCACTCAAAGAATCTTAAATGATAAAGATTCTAAGGTAGATGGAATTTATAATGAAAGGATTAAAAAGATTCATACTCAAACCATAGACTTAGCTAAAAATGTCAATGTAGGAGGAGAATACTTAACTAATGTAGGCTTATCTAAAGATACCATAGTAGGATTAAGCAATACCTTAAATGTAGGAGTAGATAATAAAGTAAGAGTGGCTAAAAACTCTCATGAGTTTGTAGGAGAAAACAAAGATATAGAAATAGGTGCTAATCAAAACACTATTATTCATAAGGATGAGATAAGGAATGTGAAGGGAAATAAAAAGGAGGTGGTTGAGGGGCATTATGATATTAATATCAGCGATAAAATGCAAGTGTTAAGCGAGAAAAAGATGGATTATAAAAGCAAAGATAATATTCTTTTTACAAGTAATGAATCCATAGGATTTGAAAGTGATAAAAATACAAGCATGGTAGCTGATAATATCACAACTTATGCAAAAACTATTCATGAGTTAAAAGCCGATAGCGAAGCGACTATACAGGTAGGAGAAACAATTATTAATGCAAAACCTGATTGTGTTATCATTAAAGCAGGTGGAGTTGAAGTAACTATAGACTCTAATGGACTTGTGGTTAAAGGTGGAGAGATTAAAGCAGAGTAATAAAGGATAAACAATGAATAAACCCTTCTACAAACTTAAAAAATTTTATATACCTTGTGGTGTGCTTATAGCTTTGATTATTTTTATAAGCTTAACTTATCATTTTTTACAACGACCTTTAGAGCTTATCTTTTGGGATAGATATGATATATCGAAATTATCTATTAATAACGAAGAGAAAAATTTTAAAACAATGAAAACTGTGAATTACTCCTACTTTCGCTAACGCTTAGAAGTAGGAGGTTCCTAACTAAAGCCAAGTATTCTTAGCTAGCTCGAAAGGCTTCTTGTTTATAGCTTACACCTAAATTTTCATATAAAATATTAAAACTTATACAAAAATCTTTCATAAATTGTTTCAGAAGTTAAAGAGTTTGTTTGGTAAATTACATTAAGGGTTTAAGCCGCAGGCTGACCCCCTACGGCTAAATTGTGAAACCCCTGAAAGGAGGTACATAAAACTCATTCTAGTGGTTATTATACTGCTTTGTTTATTTATAGTCAAGGCATATTAACCAAGCTCAATTTTTGGGGCAACTGGAGTGGGTTACCTGCGGTATCAAACAAACTTTTAACTAAGCTTCTCTCCTTCTATTGAATTTCTATATTTTTTTATATTTTCAATATTTGCACCAAATAAAAATGAAGGTGCAAAAAACAAAGTGCTAAAGAATAACAAGTAAAATCTTTTCATGGACTGTTTTAAGAAGTTAAAGAGTTTGTTTTTGGTATAATTGCATAAGGGTTAATGCCAAAGGGGCGGCAACCCCTTTAGCATTCAATCACACCCAAAAAGGAGGTGATACAGAATGTTAAACAAAATTATAGTAATAATTATACTACTTTGTATAATTATAGTCAAGTGTTATTAACACTTGTTTTCCCTTTTTTAAAGGGGGTTATAATTTTCCCTTTGGCTTACCAAACAAACTTTTAACTAAGCTTCTCTCCTTCTATTGAATTTCTATATTTGAAAAATTTTATTTTTTTAAAAAGTATATGTTTTTTGTATTATTAATTTTTCAAGTATATTCTTTTGGTTATTTTAACTATAAATCACAGTCCTCTTGAGTTTTTTGAAAATAGAGAAAATAGAGAAAAACTCATAAAAACCCTAATAATACACTTAAATTCTTATTTAGAGGCTGAAAGTAATCTACAAAAAATCAAGATTTTAGTCAAAATATATCAAAATTTACAAAAATGTAGCCGAACTCCTGATCTTATTGACATAGAAGAACTTGAATTTAACAAAGAAGACATTTTCGAAGAATTATTTTATACTTTAGGCGGTTTAGGAGGTATGTATTCCGTAGAAATAATACAATCAAGAATTGCAAATTTCATCAAAATACTTGGCGGAGAGCCTAAGCTTTTATTAGAACAATTTTAAACACATAGACTTCTTCTTGAAGTCTATGCAAATACTCAATTTTAGAAAAATTAATTATTCAATAACGCAGCTTTTATTGTATCATTTGTTGCTTTGGCATATATAGTAGTAGTATTTAGATTTGCATGTCTTAGAATTTTTTGTATGACCACAAGGTTTGTTCCTTTGGCTGTTAATCTCATGGCTAAAGTGTGTCTAAGCAAATGAAGTCCTTTTTTGCTGATCAAAGCTTTAGCGTAAATATTATTTACAATCAAAAAAGCATTGCTTCTATTTAAATGTTTTCCTGTGCTAGTTTGCATTATGTAATCACTATCTTGGATATTTTCTTTAAAATATTCAAGCTCATCATCCACTTCTTCTTTTTTAATAAATGCAAATTGTTCTTTACCGCCCTTGCCTATTATGGATATTTTTAATATTTCATCTTCAACCTCTTCAAAATCACAAAGTTTTACATTTAAAGCTTCAGAAATTCTAAGTCCTCCATAAAGCATAAGTTTTATCAGTAAAGAGTTTCTAAAACTATTATAAACTTCTTTTTTTGCTTTTTCTTTCTCTAAAACATTATTTAGCCTTATAATTTCATTTTCATTAAGATAATTTAATTTTTCTTCTGATTTTTCTGTTCTAAATCTAATTTTCTTCATATCAAAGGAAAAAATAAACAAATCATCATTATTATCGCTTATAAAAAAAGCTAGTTAATACTCTCAAATAAGTTATTTTTGTTTTTTTTGATAGTTTATTGCCATTTTTTGAATTATTTTCTAAATAATTAAGAAAATTGACTAAAAAAGTCGTTTTTATATCGTTTATTTGCATTTCATCTTGATA
>NZ_MKAH01000036.1:0-10000 GCF_001764255.1 Campylobacter sp. BCW_4341
TAAAAACATCCATCCCAATAATTTTAAAATTATCAGGATGAAATTTTAACAAGTAGGAGAGTAAACTAATCAAACTAAGTATTATCTTTTATAAGATTACCAAAGATAATTAAACTGAGCAAATCCTGTATGGGTATTGCCATCTTTATCAAACATTCCATTATAGTTTAAACTAAAATAGAAAGCTTCATTAACAGGAACGATAAAAGAAGTACTTACAAATTTTTGTATTCTTGGTAAATAAAACTCATCACTTACTTTTATATTACCAAATCTAGCCTCCGCTTCTACTTTAGGATTGATATTAAACTTAGCTCCAAGTTCTACTGAAGTTTTTAAATTAGGCAACCAATCTCTAAACCAAGTAAAGCTTGTTTTAGTAGAGAAAAGATTTAAATAGTTTGCATAGGTTCTTTCTCCACCTTGAACTGTTGCTTGTCCTATAGTGTCTTTCATAGAAAAAGCTTCAGTATAACCTCCTTCATAAGCAAGACCTATTTCAGGGGAGAATATATCTTTATTAGAAATAAAATTCATACCTAAGGCTGTATTGACTCCATAAGCATAAGAATTAGGTTCAGCTTTAGCTTCATTATTTCCTATTTTTTTAGTTAAATCATTTTTAATCAAAGCAGCTTTACTTTGAGCTTTGATATAAACTTCTTGACCTTTTTCTGTAGTAAATAAGGTATTAAAGTATTTTAAACCTGCATAATAGGTTCTATTATTAATATCAAAATAAGTTGAACCCATTTTTGTATCTTCATAACCTGCATACACACCATATATTCCACTGTCTTTTAAAGTAGAATAACCTATAATGGTTCCTTTAGTGTGTCCTTTGCTTTCTTCATTTAAAGAAAGTTCAACATTCTGTGAAGAAGCATAAGGAAGGATGAATAAAGAATGTTCTTTATTAGAACCATAGCTTCCATTATTTAAATCACTCTTTATATAATCACTTGCATCTGCATATAAATTACCCTTTTCAGACATAGCAATGCTTTGAGATTTACTTGAAGAAGCTAAAGCAAAAGTTTGCATAGAATTACCCATAACATTATCTATAAAGGTTGATCTTCTTGAAGTAGTAGAGATTAAAGATCTAAAGGTTGCACCTGATATGGAAGCACTAAGATCAAACCTTTTATGAATTTTTCCTGTTGAAGGATCATAGATTAAATCAATTTCTCCACTACCATTGGTTCCTATATTGCCAATATTACCTGGTTTTACCCCTGAGATGATATCATTTATATCTCCTATTCCATCTAGATCAGCATTGCCTTGATCAACGGTTATATTATCTACTTTTACATTATCCGTATTGCTTCCACCTACAACCACAGTGTCTAATTTACCTGTATCTTTATCTGTAGAAACAACCCAATCTTCTATGATTATGCTACCATTACCATTATTGGTTACGTGATTGCCGTTATCACCTTTATTTATGGTTCCTTGGTTGTCAATAGTTATAGTTCCACCACCATTATTGGTAATACCTCCACCTATAGTAGCACCTTCTCCATTAGAAATTTCAAGTTTATTATCACTATTGTTAGTGATGGAACCACTTATACCTGTATTAGAATTAGAAGTGTTAGTGATGGAATCAAGTTTACCACCATTTTCTACTACTATATTTCCTGAGATAGAACCACTTCCTGTATTGGTAATACCACCTTCAACTGAACCTCCACTTTCTACTTTGATTTCACCATTAATAGAACCATTGCCTTGATTGACTATACCAGAGCCTCCACTTGAAGAGCTAACACTACCACCTGAGATGATAATGCCACCTTTTTTATCATCATCGCTACTGCTACCACCTATGATACCTTCATTGACTATACCAGCAGCTCCACCACTTACTTCACCTGAGATGGTGATTTGGGTATTGATTTCTTTACCGTCTCCTATATAAATTCCAGCGTTACCACCATTTACAACAGCATCTTGTTTAACTTCAATTCCACCGACTACTATAGGTTTAGAATTTATATGTTCTATATTAATACCATTGTTTCCAGCCTGAATGCTACTGCCACTTTCTAAAATGATGCTACCTAGATCTATTTTACTGTCACGGTTCCAAGTATAATCAGCCAAACTTATACCATCTAAATTTGCTTTTATAGAGCCTTTGTTAACAAGGGTTTCTATTTTACTACCACCACTTACTATTATACCATTAGATTTTGATGTAATAGTTCCATCATTGGTAAAATTGTTAATAGTAGATGTATAAGCAGAACCATATCTTCCAACAATAATAGCTGCATTTTTTTTATCACTACTAGTTGATTCTATGGTTCCTTTGTTGGTAAAGTTTTCTATGATAGCATTATCCAGAGCTACACCTACAGCACCAGAGATTAAGCCTTGATTGGTATTGGTAATGCTTTTCACTCTTGAACCGGCAAGTCTTATACCTGATGACCCAAGTATGGTTCCACTATTGGTAAAGTTTTTTATGGTGCTTTGTAGTATATATATGCCATTAGCATTGCTTGCTATGGTTCCGCTATTGTTAAAGTTTTCTACAGTGCTTTGATCTCCTATCTTTAAACTATTATAATTTTTTAAACCATGAATCAAACCATGATTGGTAAAAGTCTTTATTTTTGCAGTAGATATATCTACCACAGTAGTAAGATCACTTTGCACAGTTCCACTATTTATAAAATTATCTATATTAAAAGTTCCCTGAGAAGTTGATGATCCCATAGAAATGATACCATTAATTTGACCTGTATTTTCAAAGGTATTAACAGTGAGACTTCCATTAAAACCTGGTTTAGGTACTACATATACTTGACCATTGATGGTTCCTTTATTGCTAAGATTAACTGTAGAAGTATCACTGTTGCTAGCACTGATTTCGATCATTCTATTTATATTACCTGTATTACCTAAAGTTCCATCTTGTTCAATTGTTATAGAATGAGGACCATTTCCAGTGGCTTCTATTGAGTTGGTTACTAATCCGTTTATAGTCGTAGTAATCCTAGCTTGAGGAGTATACACACTTGCTGAACTAGCTTTAGTATTTTTACTTATTTCATCATAAGTTTTTATTTCAGGAGTAGGTGCAGCATTTGCACAACTAGCTAAGAAAGAAATAGCAGCTAAAGATAAAACTATCTTTTTAGAATTTAAATGGGATTTTCTAATCCCCCCCCCCCGTAAACATCTTACTTGAAATAATATTTTTACTCAAATATTTTTCTCCTTCCTTATTTTAAATTTTTTAAAGATTGGTTTTATAAATCATATTTTAATAATAATATCAAATATAAAACTGCGGAATGATAAAATATTTAAACTTAAAATATAATTAAATACTAACATTGAAAATCATCAATATTGTTAAATTTTAATTAAAATTTGTTTTAAATAAAGAAGTTAGTTTAATAAAAGTAAAATTATATGAAATGTTATTTTACAAAACACAACGAAGATTTAAGTTGTATAAGCGTGAATTTTCACGCTTACTCTAGTTCATATTTTTTGATCAAAGTATTGTAAAATCCATTGGTTTTTGTCTCATCTATACCTTTATCAAAAATTTCTACCAATTCTTTTTGTTTGTTTTTATCAAAAGCAAAGCTAAAGCCTTCTCCACCATCCATTTCTTGGTAAAAACTTATCAAGTCTGGATTTTCAGCTAAAAAACCTTTAGCAGTATCTTCATCTGCGATAATAGCATCAATTTTGTTGTTTTTTAGTGCTAAAATAGCAATATTTAAATCTTTATTGCTTTGCACTTGTGCATTTTTGATAGCTTTTGCAGTATTTTCTTGTAAAGTTCCTAGTTGAACTCCTATTTTTTTACCTTCTAAATCATTTTTCGTTTGAAGTAAATTGTTACTTTTTAGTTTAAGATAAAGATTTTTACTCATATAGTAAGGTTTAGTAAAATCAACACTCTGTCTTCTTTCATCTGTTGCACTCATAGCCGAGGCAATCATATCAATTTTACCAGCTTTTAAAGCAGGTATTAGCCCATCGAAATTGGTTTCAACCCAAACAATTTTAATACCATTTTTTTTGGCGATCTCTTCTACTAGATCCGTATCAAAACCTGTGAGTTTTGAATTTTCTTTATAATTAAAAGGTTTATAGTTTGGGGCGGTTCCAACCTTTAATTCTACGCTTGCATTTGTTTCTTTGTTTTTAGAATCATTGCAAGCGTTTAAAAATAAGCCAACCAAGGCAACTAAAACAACACTAAATATTTTTTTCATTCTCTTCCTTTGATATAAAATGTTTTAAAATTATACTTATTTTAAATTTATATTTAATTAAGTCTGATTGCTTTTTGCAATTTTAAATTATATAATCTTTAAAATATATTTTTATACAAAATTTTCAAAAACCTACCAAATATTTATACTATTTAATCCTTTATTTAATCCCCTTTTAAGTTTAATTGGTTATACTTTCATTTCCTTTTTTGAAAAAAGGACTTAAAATCTTTTAAATTATAAAGTTTCACTAACTGAGTAGATTTTATAAATTAACTTTATTTTAGATTTTTTAAGTTTTTAAATTATTTGAGTTTTTAACTTTCTTAATTTTTTAATTTAAAACTAAAAAGCTTTTTTATAAATCTTGTTTTTAATTTAAAAACTTTTCTTTTAAAAATGATTTTTTGTTTTGTTCTTTTAAATTAGTATTGTTATTCAAATCTTATTAGTCAATCTTTGAAATCTAAATAAGTGATCGATTGAGCCAGAAAGATTTAGGCATAAGCAATTATGTAAAATCTATTCAATCTAATTTAAAAAGATTAAAAGCTTTTCTTTTAATCTTTTATAACTTTTTCTTTGAAGAAAAAGATTAAACTATCTATAAAAGTAATAAGGTTTATCTCTTTAATGCAATCTAAGTAGTTTATCTATATTAGGTTGGCGGGGTAGGCCTTTAGCTTGCTTCTTAGTCAAGGCTTTGCCTTGATGCTAAAGAAGGTTTATTATGGAGAGTTTGATCCTGGCTCAGAGTGAACGCTGGCGGCGTGCCTAATACATGCAAGTCGAACGATGAAGCTTCTAGCTTGCTAGAAGTGGATTAGTGGCGCACGGGTGAGTAAGGTATAGTTAATCTGCCCTACACAAGAGGACAACAGTTGGAAACGACTGCTAATACTCTATACTCCTGCTTAACACAAGTTGAGTAGGGAAAGTTTTTCGGTGTAGGATGAGACTATATAGTATCAGCTAGTTGGTAAGGTAATGGCTTACCAAGGCTATGACGCTTAACTGGTCTGAGAGGATGATCAGTCACACTGGAACTGAGACACGGTCCAGACTCCTACGGGAGGCAGCAGTAGGGAATATTGCGCAATGGGGGAAACCCTGACGCAGCAACGCCGCGTGGAGGATGACACTTTTCGGAGCGTAAACTCCTTTTCTTAGGGAAGAATTCTGACGGTACCTAAGGAATAAGCACCGGCTAACTCCGTGCCAGCAGCCGCGGTAATACGGAGGGTGCAAGCGTTACTCGGAATCACTGGGCGTAAAGGGCGCGTAGGCGGATTATCAAGTCTCTTGTGAAATCTAATGGCTTAACCATTAAACTGCTTGGGAAACTGATAGTCTAGAGTGAGGGAGAGGCAGATGGAATTGGTGGTGTAGGGGTAAAATCCGTAGATATCACCAAGAATACCCATTGCGAAGGCGATCTGCTGGAACTCAACTGACGCTAAGGCGCGAAAGCGTGGGGAGCAAACAGGATTAGATACCCTGGTAGTCCACGCCCTAAACGATGTACACTAGTTGTTGGGATGCTAGTCATCTCAGTAATGCAGCTAACGCATTAAGTGTACCGCCTGGGGAGTACGGTCGCAAGATTAAAACTCAAAGGAATAGACGGGGACCCGCACAAGCGGTGGAGCATGTGGTTTAATTCGAAGATACGCGAAGAACCTTACCTGGGCTTGATATCCTAAGAACCTTATAGAGATATGAGGGTGCTAGCTTGCTAGAACTTAGAGACAGGTGCTGCACGGCTGTCGTCAGCTCGTGTCGTGAGATGTTGGGTTAAGTCCCGCAACGAGCGCAACCCACGTATTTAGTTGCTAACGGTTCGGCCGAGCACTCTAAATAGACTGCCTTCGTAAGGAGGAGGAAGGTGTGGACGACGTCAAGTCATCATGGCCCTTATGCCCAGGGCGACACACGTGCTACAATGGCATATACAATGAGACGCAATACCGCGAGGTGGAGCAAATCTATAAAATATGTCCCAGTTCGGATTGTTCTCTGCAACTCGAGAGCATGAAGCCGGAATCGCTAGTAATCGTAGATCAGCCATGCTACGGTGAATACGTTCCCGGGTCTTGTACTCACCGCCCGTCACACCATGGGAGTTGATTTCACTCGAAGCCGGAATACTAAACTAGTTACCGTCCACAGTGGAATCAGCGACTGGGGTGAAGTCGTAACAAGGTAACCGTAGGAGAACCTGCGGTTGGATCACCTCCTTTCTAGAGTACAAAGTAATAAGTCTCACAACTATTACTTCAAATATATAAACTCAATTGATTCTTGTTTAGATTTCAAAGATTGATTAAAGCTAATTGTTTATGGGGAATTAGCTCAGCTGGGAGAGCGCCTGCTTTGCACGCAGGAGGTCAGCGGTTCGATCCCGCTATTCTCCACCATTTATTAAGGGCCTATAGCTCAGCTGGTTAGAGTGCACCCCTGATAAGGGTGAGGTCACAAGTTCAAGTCTTGTTAGGCCCACCATAAAAAAGATTTGAATAAAAAAGCTTTAAAATCTAAAGCAAGTATATAAAGTAGATTAAATATAAAATATAAACTCTATACTTAGATTTATTTTTTTATCTTTAACTATAAAAGAATATACTTTATATAGATATAAGTAGCATATACATTATGTATTTATATTTATAATGATTATATTAATATATATACTTCCTTTAGGTTTTAAACCTAAATGTTCTTTTTAATTATCATTGTTAAGAGTCACAAGCAAGTTTTAATAAAAACAATTTTACAGGACTTGTTAAAGGATAAAACCTATTTATCTTTTCTTTGGTTTAACTTATATCTTTTAATTATCTTTATCTTTAAAATAAAGAGAATATTAGATTTAAGATTTATAAATTAAAGACAAGTTTCAAACTCACAGCTTAGTTGAGACTAAATCATTTAGTTCTATATTAAGGTTTGAATGCTTTCCGTCTTAAGATAAAGAAGTCTTATCATAAAAACTTTAACAAGGAAGTGATGCGTTTTAGAATCAATAAAAAAGGTAGAAGTTAGGTTATATCTAACTTTTATGCAAATTGTTTTTTTAGTGATTAAGAATTGAAGCTTTATCTACATTAATTTTTTAATGAATGTTTAGTTTATTTCGTTTTAAGCCTAATATCTTTTAGGTTGGCGGGGTAGGCCTTTAGCTTTGGTTCTTTAAGATGAGCTTTGCTCATCTGCTAAAAGAACATCAAAAGGTAAGCTACTAAGAGCGAATGGTGGATGCCTTGACTGGTAAAGGCGATGAAGGACGTACTAGACTGCGATAAGCTACGGGGAGCTGTCAAGAAGCTTTGATCCGTAGATTTCCGAATGGGGCAACCCAATGTATAGAGATATACATTACCTATATAGGAGCGAACGAGGGGAATTGAAACATCTTAGTACCCTCAGGAAAAGAAATCAATAGAGATTGCGTCAGTAGCGGCGAGCGAAAGCGCAAGAGGGCAAACCCAGTGCTTGCACTGGGGGTTGTAGGACTGCAATGTGCAAGAGCTGAGTTTAGCAGAACATTCTGGAAAGTATAGCCATAGAGGGTGATAGTCCCGTATGCGAAAAACAAAGCTTAGCTAGCAGTATCCTGAGTAGGGCGGGACACGAGGAATCCTGTCTGAATCCGGGTCGACCACGATCCAACCCTAAATACTAATACCAGATCGATAGTGCACAAGTACCGTGAGGGAAAGGTGAAAAGAACTGAGGTGATCAGAGTGAAATAGAACCTGAAACCATTTGCTTACAATCATTCAGAGCACTATGTAGCAATACAGTGTGATGGACTGCCTTTTGCATAATGAGCCTGCGAGTTGTGGTGTCTGGCAAGGTTAAGCAAACGCGAAGCCGTAGCGAAAGCGAGTCTGAATAGGGCGCTTAGTCAGATGCTGCAGACCCGAAACGAAGTGATCTATCCATGAGCAAGTTGAAGCTAGTGTAAGAACTAGTGGAGGACTGAACCCATAGGCGTTGAAAAGCCCCGGGATGACTTGTGGATAGGGGTGAAAGGCCAATCAAACTTCGTGATAGCTGGTTCTCTCCGAAATATATTTAGGTATAGCGTTGTGTCGTAATATAAGGGGGTAGAGCACTGAATGGGCTAGGGCATACACCAATGTACCAAACCCTATCAAACTCCGAATACCTTATATGTAATCACAGCAGTCAGGCGGCGAGTGATAAAATCCGTCGTCAAGAGGGAAACAACCCAGACTACCAGCTAAGGTCCCTAAATCTTACTTAAGTGGAAAACGATGTGAAGTTACTTAAACAACCAGGAGGTTGGCTTAGAAGCAGCCATCCTTTAAAGAAAGCGTAATAGCTCACTGGTCTAGTGATTTTGCGCGGAAAATATAACGGGGCTAAAGTAAGTACCGAAGCTGTAGACTTGCACACAACTTAGATTATTTAAGTTTAGAATATAAAAAACTAAGTTATATGTTTTAAGTTATATTTTTACTGATTTTTATAGAGTAAAGATAGAAATAAAACTTAGTAAAATCAGTAAAAATATTCTTGGTTTAAAGTTTAAGTAGTTTAAGTTGTGTGCAAGTGGTAGGAGAGCGTTCTACTTGCGTCGAAGGTATACCGGTAAGGAGTGCTGGAGCGAATAGAAGTGAGCATGCAGGCATGAGTAGCGATAATTAATGTGAGAATCATTAACGCCGTAAACCCAAGGTTTCCTACGCGATGCTCGTCATCGTAGGGTTAGTCGGGTCCTAAGTCGAGTCCGAAAGGGGTAGACGATGGCAAATTGGTTAATATTCCAATACCAACATTAGTGTGCGATGGAAGGACGCTTAGGGCTAAGGGGGCTAGCGGATGGAAGTGCTAGTCTAAGGTCGTAGGAGCTTATATAGGCAAATCCGTATAAGAACACTCCGAGAACTGAAAGGCTTTTTGAAGTCTTCGGATGGATAGAAGAACCCCTGATGCCGTCGAGCCAAGAAAAGTTTCTAAGTTTAGCTAATGTTGCCCGTACCGTAAACCGACACAGGTGGGTGGGATGAGTATTCTAAGGCGCGTGGAAGAACTCTCTTTAAGGAACTCTGCAAAATAGCACCGTATCTTCGGTATAAGGTGTGGTTAGCTTCGTACTAGGATTTACTCCGAAAGCGAAGAAACTTACAACAAAGAGTCCCTCCCGACTGTTTACCAAAAACACAGCACTCTGCTAACTCGTAAGAGGATGTATAGGGTGTGACGCCTGCCCGGTGCTCGAAGGTTAATTGATGGGGTTAGCATTAGCGAAGCTCTTGATCGAAGCCCGAGTAAACGGCGGCCGTAACTATAACGGTCCTAAGGTAGCGAAATTCCTTGTCGGTTAAATACCGACCTGCATGAATGGCGTAACGAGATGGGAGCTGTCTCAAAGAGGGATCCAGTGAAATTGTAGTGGAGGTGAAAATTCCTCCTACCCGCGGCAAGACGGAAAGACCCCGTGGACCTTTACTACAGCTTGACACTGCTACTTGGATAAGAATGTGCAGGATAGGTGGGAGGCTTTGAGTATATGACGCCAGTTGTATATGAGCCGTTGTTGAGATACCACTCTTTCTTATTTGGGTAGCTAACCAGCTTGAGTTATCCTCAAGTGGGACAATGTCTGGTGGGTAGTTTGACTGGGGCGGTCGCCTCCCAAATAATAACGGAGGCTTACAAAGGTTGGCTCAGAACGGTTGGAAATCGTTCGTAGAGTATAAAGGTATAAGCCAGCTTAA
>NZ_MKAH01000037.1:0-2358 GCF_001764255.1 Campylobacter sp. BCW_4341
TAAAAACATCCATCCCAATAATTTTAAAATTATCAGGATGAAATTTTAACAAGTAGGAGAGTAAACTAATCAAACTAAGTATTATCTTTTATAAGATTACCAAAGATAATTAAACTGAGCAAATCCTGTATGGGTATTGCCATCTTTATCAAACATTCCATTATAGTTTAAACTAAAATAGAAAGCTTCATTAACAGGAACGATAAAAGAAGTACTTACAAATTTTTGTATTCTTGGTAAATAAAACTCATCACTTACTTTTATATTACCAAATCTAGCCTCCGCTTCTACTTTAGGATTGATATTAAACTTAGCTCCAAGTTCTACTGAAGTTTTTAAATTAGGCAACCAATCTCTAAACCAAGTAAAGCTTGTTTTAGTAGAGAAAAGATTTAAATAGTTTGCATAGGTTCTTTCTCCACCTTGAACTGTTGCTTGTCCTATAGTGTCTTTCATAGAAAAAGCTTCAGTATAACCTCCTTCATAAGCAAGACCTATTTCAGGGGAGAATATATCTTTATTAGAAATAAAATTCATACCTAAGGCTGTATTGACTCCATAAGCATAAGAATTAGGTTCAGCTTTAGCTTCATTATTTCCTATTTTTTTAGTTAAATCATTTTTAATCAAAGCAGCTTTACTTTGAGCTTTGATATAAACTTCTTGACCTTTTTCTGTAGTAAATAAGGTATTAAAGTATTTTAAACCTGCATAATAGGTTCTATTATTAATATCAAAATAAGTTGAACCCATTTTTGTATCTTCATAACCTGCATACACACCATATATTCCACTGTCTTTTAAAGTAGAATAACCTATAATGGTTCCTTTAGTGTGTCCTTTGCTTTCTTCATTTAAAGAAAGTTCAACATTCTGTGAAGAAGCATAAGGAAGGATGAATAAAGAATGTTCTTTATTAGAACCATAGCTTCCATTATTTAAATCACTCTTTATATAATCACTTGCATCTGCATATAAATTACCCTTTTCAGACATAGCAATGCTTTGAGATTTACTTGAAGAAGCTAAAGCAAAAGTTTGCATAGAATTACCCATAACATTATCTATAAAGGTTGATCTTCTTGAAGTAGTAGAGATTAAAGATCTAAAGGTTGCACCTGATATGGAAGCACTAAGATCAAACCTTTTATGAATTTTTCCTGTTGAAGGATCATAGATTAAATCAATTTCTCCACTACCATTGGTTCCTATATTGCCAATATTACCTGGTTTTACCCCTGAGATGATATCATTTATATCTCCTATTCCATCTAGATCAGCATTGCCTTGATCAACGGTTATATTATCTACTTTTACATTATCCGTATTGCTTCCACCTACAACCACAGTGTCTAATTTACCTGTATCTTTATCTGTAGAAACAACCCAATCTTCTATGACTATGCTACCAGATCCGCTATTAGTTAAATGATTGCCACTATTATCTTTATCTATGGTTCCTTGGTTATTAACAAAGATGGTTCCACCACCTTCATTTTTAATACCACTTGTAATAGTCGCATCAGAATCATTTTTTAAACTTAAATTATTATTACTTCTATTGAAGATATTACCATAAATAATTCCATTGTCAGTATTTAAAATACCACTTCCTTTTGCAGAAGCAATAAGACCTTCATTTTCAATAGTGATTCCGTATTCTTGTTTTTCTTGTCCTTCTTTTCCAATGGTTCCAGTATTTATAATACCCCCATTACCACCTTGGATAGTTCCAGATACATTGATGCTAGTATTTACTTGCTTACCGCCACCTATATAAATACCTGCATTACCACCTTCTAATCTACCCCCTGCTTTAACTTCAATGCCTTCACCCTCAATACCATTTTTACTTCCATCTATATGGATTGCATCATTGCCTGCTTTAATAACACCACCTTTTTCTATAGTGATTTTACCAATATTAACGGGCTTTTTATTTGTATCAAATGCATAAAAAGTTATACCATTGTTGCCTGCTTCTATAGTTCCTTTATTTGTAAGGGTTTCTATCTTGTTGCCATCACCTATGAAGATAGCATTGCCGTTTTGATTTTTGATTAGACCTGTGTTTTCAAAATTTTTAATAGTGGAGCTTGAAGTTCTCCAACTTTGAATGAATACTGCTCCTGATAATTGTTTGGCTCCAGATGTTCCTTCTATAGTACCAGTGTTTTTAAAATTATCTATAGTGGTACTTGATATATTTATACCTACTCTTCCTGAAAGAATACCTGAGTTATCAAAATTTGTTATAGTAGAACCAGAAAGATTTACCCCAGAGCTAGCAAACATAGCCCCATTAGGTCCTCCTGGATCTTTTCTTCCATCGCCTTTTAAGGTTCCGCTATTGATAAA